>JBKCTS010000031.1:0-16049 GCA_046318695.1 Acidovorax sp. | reverse complement strand
GCACGCCTTTGCCAGCGACCCGGGCCGGGGCGTGTTCATCTTGCTGTTTTTGGCCGTGGTGGTGGGCGTGTCGCTGAGCTTGTTTGCCTGGCGCGCACCACAGTGGGCCAATGCCTCTCAACCAGTAGCCGGTTCGCGTGAATCGTTTTTGTTGCTCAACAGCGTGCTGCTGGTGGTGGCCATGGCGGCGGTGCTGCTGGGCACTTTGTACCCGCTGATCATCGACGCGCTGAACCTGGGCAAGCTGTCGGTGGGGCCGCCGTATTTTGACCGTGTGTTTGTGCCGCTGATGGTACCGCTGCTGCTGGCCATGGTGCCGGGCACGGTGGTGCCTTGGCATGTAGCGCGCTGGGCGGCGGTGCGTTCGGTTGTGGTGCCGGGGGCCTCGGCACTGTTGCTGGCCAGTGCCTGGGCCACCTGGGGCGGCGCACCGATGGCCGAGGGCGCGACCACAGCGGGCGGCTGGCTCACGGTGATGGGCGGCACTCTGGGTGGCTGGATCGCGCTGTCGGGCGCCTGGCAAATCGCGCAGCGCCTGCGCCAACCCGGTGCACCGGGCCTGGCTTGGTGGGGCATGCACGCGGCGCACTGGGGTGTGGCGGTAATGGTGCTGGGCATCACCGGCGTCAAGTCGTTTCAGGTCGAGCGCGATGTGCGGCTGGGCCTGGGCGACTCGGTCAACGTGGCGGGTGTGCGCTACCAACTGATCAGCGTGGACAACCATTTGGGGCCGAACCATCTGGCCTTACGCGCGCAACTCAAGATGTTCGAGGGCGCTCCAGGTGACGAGCGCGAGGTGGGCACCCTGCAGCCCGAAAAACGTCGCTATGTGTCCAGCGCCATGCCCACGACCGAGGCCGCAATTGCCCGCAACTTGTGGCGTGACCGCTATGTGTCTTTGGGCGAACCCTTGGCGGGCGAGCCGCCGCAATGGCGTTTTCGAGTCGCCCACAAGCCCTTGGTGTCGTGGATTTGGCTGGGGGCGATGTTCATGGCCTTGGGTGGGGCGCTGGCCGCTTGGGATCGGCGTTACCGCCAAGGGGCAGCGCAGCGCACGGCCAGTAGCGTGACCTTGGGCCGGGCCAGCGTTGCCGGGCAGGGGCAGCAGCCATGAGCGGGCTGCACTCTCAGGGTCAAGCGCCGCGCATGCCGCGCTGGGTGTTCGTGCCGCTGGCGCTGTTCGTGGGCCTGCTTGTTTTTTTGGCCGTGAGTCTGAACCGCAGCCCGCATGAAATTCCCTCACCGCTCATCGGGCGGCCCGCACCGGCTTTTCAGTTACCGGTGGTGGGGCGGACTGATGTTTTCAGCGCTGCGCAATTCAAAGGCCAAGTCACGTTGGTGAATTTTTGGGCCACCTGGTGCGCGGGTTGCAAAGAGGAGCACCCCATGTTGATGGCGCTCTCGCGCCAGCCGGGCTTGCAGATGGTGGGCTTCAATTACAAGGAACTGCAGGCCTCGGAACTGTCGGGGCAAGACCCCAAAAAAAACGTGCAAGCGCTGCAAACAGCCACCGCCAGACACCAGGCCTGGCTGCAAAAACACGGCCAGCCCTTTGCTGTGAACCTGCTCGATATGGATGGCCGGGTGGGCATGGACTTTGGTGTCTACGGCTTGCCCGAGACCTATTTGGTGGACCGCGAGGGCGTGGTCCGCTTTAAGCACGCCGGAGCTCTGACGCCCGAGGTGCTGCAGCACAAGTTGCTGCCCCTGATGCGGCGTTTGCAACCATGAGGGCCGCACGCACGTTCTTTTTGGGGGTGGCGTTGGCCTGGCTGCAGACCCAGGCCTTCTGTGCGTCAGAGGCTCAGTCCCTGCAAACCGCCCGCGAAGTGCGCCCGGTGGCCGCGCCTGAGTTACCTGCTGTGTTGCCTGCTGTATTGCCAGTGGTGGTGTCTGCTGGGGTGGCGGGCGAATCAGCTCGGAGTGAATCGCCCATGGCCCCCGCGGTTCAGGCGCGTTGGGAACACATCGCGGCCGAATTGCGCTGCTTGGTGTGCCAGAACGAATCGTTGGCCTCGTCGACGGCCGAGTTGGCTGTGGACCTGCGGCACGAAGTGCGGCACCTGATCGAGCAGGGCCAAAGCGACGCCGACATCCGCACCTTCCTGGTCAGCCGCTATGGAGATTTTGTGTTGTACAAGCCCGAGGTCAAGCCCGCGACCTGGTTGCTGTGGTTCGGCCCATTTGCCTTGCTATTGCTGGCGCTGTGGGTGGCGTTGCGCTCGGTGCGCCGCACACCCCCTGCGCCCGCCCCCTTGACCGACCTCGAACGCGAACGCGTTCGCCAACTGCTGGAGCCCTGATGTCGTTTTTGTCGCCCTGGGTCGGTTTGTTGTTGGCGCTGCTGCTCTTGGGGGCGCTGGGCACCTGGGTGTTGCGGCGCGGCCTGCACCGCCAGGGGGCAGACCTGGTGCAGGAGGATGCGGGTAAGAATGTACAGGCCCGGGCCCATCGACGCATTCAGCAGCAGCACTTGGCCGATCTGGACAGCGCTCTGGCCGAAGGCCGCCTGAACGCCAGCCAGCATGCGGCGGCCCGCGACGAGCTGATGCGCCAGGTGCTGGCAGATCAGGGTAACGAGGGTGCAGCGGTGTCGCCTGGTGGCGATCGGGCAACGGGCCCTGTGCGCTGGGACTGGCTGGTGCTCTTGCTCGGCGCGCTCAGTGGCGTGACTTATCTGCAACTGGGTGCCCAGCAGACCTGGTGGCCTCTGCCCTTGAGCCAGCGGGTGCAGATCAGCGCCACCACGCCCGAGCAATTATCCGAGCAAACCCGCGTGTGGCAGCAGGCCACGCAAAAGCGGCCCGATGATGCCCAGGCCTGGCTCACGCTGGCGCGCTTGCAGGCGGCCCAGAACGCGCACGCCCTGGCCGAACAAGCGTTGGCCAATGTGCTGACTCTGTCGCCCGAGCCCGACCTGTGGATCGAGCGTGCGCAGATGAAAGCGCTGAGCGTTGGCGGTGTTTACTCCGGTGAGCCCTGGCAGTGGATTCACAACGTGTTGCGCGAAGAGCCTCGGCACCTGAATGCACTGGTGCTGGCGGGCAGCGCAGCCTGGTCTGAAAAACGGCATGCGGCCGCGCAAACCTATTGGCAACGCGCCCTGAGCTTGGTGCCTGCCGACAGTGAAGCCGCCCAGGGTCTGCAACAAGCGCTGGCGCAGGCCCAGGCCGCGTCGCAAGATACCGCGCTCGCGCAGCAGATGACGTCGGCACCCCAAACTGCTTCGGCACCGAGCACCGCTTTGGCGGGTGACGCCTGGCCCGTCATTCAGGGCGAGGTCCGTCTCTCGCCCGAGTTGCAAAAACAGATCGCAACAGGCTCAACCTTGTTTGTTTACGCCATGGCCGAAGAAGGCTTGCGCCGTCCGGTGGCCATCTGGCGCGGCACGCCTACGTCCTGGCCCGTTCGGTTTGCCTTGAATGACAGCATGGGCATGGGTGCGCCCCCGGTCTTGTCATCGCTGGCGCAAGTGCGTTTGGTAGCCCGCATTTCCAAAACCGGATTGGCCCAAAGGCAGGCAGATGATTTTCAGGTCGAACTGCCGGGCGTCAAGACCGGTGTGCAAGGCGTGGTCCTCGACATCACCAGGCGCTGAGGCCGTAGTCAGGCCATGAGCACCTGCAGGTACCTGGATCAGCCCTGGCGCAGTTTGCGCGAGTGGCTATGCACCGCCTCCACCAGGGCTGACACATTTTCCGGCGAGGTGAACTGGCTGATGCCGTGTCCCAGGTTGAAGATGTGCGTGGGGCCCGTTTGTGTGGCATCCACGTGCGGTACGCCAAAGCTGTCGACCACGCGGCGCGCCTCTTTGGCGATCTGCTCGGGAGGGGCAAACAGCACGTTCGGGTCGATGTTGCCTTGCAGGGCTTTGCCGGGACCTCCCACTTGCCCACCCACCAAGGCGCGGGCACGGCCCAGGTTCATGGTCCAGTCCAGGCCCAGCACGTCGCATTTCAGGCCGGCCATTTCGGGCAGCCACAGGCCGCCGCCTTTGGTGAACACAATGCTGGGGATGCGTTGGCCGTTGTGCTCGGTCTTGAGCTGGCTTAGCACGCGGGCCGTGTAAGCCAGGCTGAATTCCTGGAAAGCGCCATCGGCCAATACGCCGCCCCAACTGTCGAAGATCATGGCGGCTTGCGCGCCCGCTTCAATTTGGGTGTTCAGGTACAGGGCCACGGCATCGGCGTTGATTTCCAGGATCCGGTGCATCAGGTCGGGGCGGCTGTACATCAGGGTCTTGACGTGGCGGTAGTCGTCCGATCCCTTGCCCTCGACCATGTAGCAGGCCAGCGTCCAGGGGCTGCCCGAAAAACCGATCAGCGGCACGCGACCATTCAGCGCTTTGCGGATCGAGGTTACCGCGTCGAACACATAGCGCAGCTTGTTCATGTCGGGCACAGCCAGCTCGCTGACTGCGGCTTCGTCGCGCACGTTTTTGGCAAAGCGCGGGCCTTCGCCTTGTTCAAACGATAGGCCCAGGCCCATGGCGTCCGGCACGGTCAAGATGTCGCTGAACAGGATGGCTGCGTCAAAAGCGTAGCGCTCCAGCGGCTGCAAAGTCACCTCGGTGGCATGGTCGACGTTGGTTGCCAGGCCCATGAAGCTGCCCGCCTTGGCGCGGGTGGCGCAGTACTCAGGCAAATAGCGGCCCGCTTGGCGCATCAGCCAGATGGGGGTGTGGTCGGTGGCTTGGCGCAGGCAGGCACGCAGAAAGCTGTCGTTTTCGAGGGTCATGGAGAGGGCTTTTTCCAGCATCAGCTGGGGCTGCATCGATTGTGTCTACTTTTTTGTTTTCATAAAGTGTCAATCTAACTTGACATTTTGTCAAATGCATGTAGATTCAAGTGCAGATAAGCAAAAAATAAGGCTAGCCATGGACGCCTTGCGGGAATGGATTCAATCTCCGGCTCAGCTCAGAGCGCTCCCGCTTGAGCGCTTGCCTGCCTTGGCGAACGAATTGCGACAGCGTCTGATCCAGTCGGTGTCACAAACCGGCGGTCATTTCAGCTCCAATTTGGGCACCGTGGAATTGACCATTGCCTTGCACTATGTGTACGACACGCCGCAAGACCGTTTGGTGTGGGATGTGGGCCACCAAACCTACGCCCACAAAATGCTGACGGGCCGCATGGACCGGATGCCAACACTGCGTCAACGGGGCGGGTTGAGCGGGTTTCCGCACCGCCAAGAAAGCGAGTACGACGCCTTCGGCACGGCACATTCCTCCACCAGCATCTCAGCTGCCTTGGGTATGGCCATGGCCGCCAAGCTCACCGGCAGTCCACGAAAATCGGTGGCCATCATCGGTGACGGTGCGCTGACGGCTGGCATGGCTTATGAGGCCATGAACAATGCGGGCGCGAGCGACTGCGATCTGCTGGTGGTGCTCAATGACAACGACATGTCCATCAGCCCGCCGGTAGGGGCCTTAAACCGCTACCTTGGCGAACTGATGTCTGGCCGTTTTTATGCGCAGGCCAAAAAACTGAGCCAGCAACTCTTGCGCAATGCGCCGCCCTTGTTTGCTTTGGCCAAGCATCTGGAGCAGCAAACGCAACAATTCATTCAACCCGCAACGATTTTCGAAAAACTGGGGCTCACTTACACAGGTCCTATTGACGGGCACGATGTCTTGAGCCTGGTGCAATCCCTGCAGAAAATTTCAAAAGAAAAAGGGCCGCAGTTTTTGCATGTGGTCACCCGCAAAGGCCAGGGCTATGCCCGGGCCCAGGCAGATCCTGTGAGTTATCACGGACCGGGTCAATTTGATCCTGCCGTTGGCTTGCAGGCGACGTCGTCCGGCAAGCTGACTTTCACGCAAGTTTTTGGCCAATGGCTTTGCGATATGGCCACCCATGATGCACGCCTGGTCGGCATCACCCCGGCGATGCGCGAAGGCTCGGGCATGGTGGCTTTCAGTCAACGCTTTCCTGAGCGGTACCACGATGTGGGCATCGCCGAACAACACGCGGTGACTTTTGCTGCAGGCTTGGCCTGTGAGGGCCTCAAGCCGGTGGTGGCGATCTACTCGACCTTTTTGCAACGGGCCTACGACCAATTGATCCATGACGTAGCTCTGCAAAAGTTGCCCGTGGTCTTCGCCCTGGACCGTGCTGGACTGGTCGGCCCCGATGGCCCGACACACGCTGGCATGTTTGACATCGCTTTCACCCGTTGCATTCCGAACATGAGTGTGGCTTGTCCGGCCGACGAAAACGAATGTCGTCAATTGCTGAGCACGGCATATGCGCAGGATCATCCGGTCACAGTGCGCTACCCCAGGGGCGCCGGCATCGGTGCAAAGGTGCAAAGAGATTTGCAAGCATTGCCTTTTGGGCGGGCTGACATTTGTCGGCATGGTCGGGGCGTGGCCATCCTCGCCTTCGGCCCCTTGCTCCATGAAGCACTCAACGCTGCCGAGAGTTTGGACGCGACTGTCGTCAACATGCGCTGGGCGAAGCCACTGGACCTGGACATGCTCCGGCAGGTGGCGCAGCAGCATGAGCGCTTCATCACGCTGGAAGACGGCGCGCGCATGGGCGGTGCTGGCGCCGCTGTGCTGGAAGCCTTGCAGGACATGGGCATCCATAAACCCGTGTTGGTCATGGGGTTTGAAGACGCCTTCACGGAACATGGCGATCCGAAGGAGTTGATGGCGCACTACGGGCTCACAGCTGCAGGCATTCACCAGCGGATGGCCCAGGTTTGGCCCGAGCTCTACGTCACACCCATGCTCAGAAAGGTAGTTTGAATGGCTGTCTGGACACTGGGCCTGAATCACCGCACCGCGCCTATCGATCTGCGCGAGCGTTTTGCCTTTGCCTCAGACAAACTGGTGTTGTCACTGCAAGGCTTGCGTCGCAGTCTGGATACGCACAAAGAAGTGGCCATTTTGTCCACCTGCAACCGCACTGAAATTTACTGTGCGGGAGAACAAGTGCAGTGGCGGCAAACGCTCAAATGGTTAGCTGACACCGGCAAGGCACAGGTCGACAGCTTGCAGTCCCACATTTATCGACTGGAAGGCGATGCCTCGGCAAGGCATGCCTTCAGAGTGGCCAGCGGGCTGGATTCCATGGTTTTGGGGGAGTCGCAAATACTGGGTCAATTCAAGGATGCAGTTCGCTTGGCGGCTGACTCAGGTGCCCTGGGCACCACCTTGAATCAGTTGTTCCAGCGTTCCTTTGCGGTGGCCAAAGAAGTGCGCACCGCTACGGACATCGGCGCCCACTCCATCAGCATGGCTGCAGCGAGTGTTCGCCTGGCCAGTCAGATTTTTGAGAACATCAAAGATGCCCATGTCCTGTTCGTGGGGGCCGGTGAGATGATCGAATTGTGCGTGGCGCACTTTGCGGCCAAATCGCCCCGATCGATCACGATCGCCAACCGCTCATCAGACAGAGCGGACCTGTTGGCGGCCGTGCATGGTGGACGCAGCATCGCCTTGGCCGACTTGCCAGCGCGGTTGCCGGAATTTGATGTGGTCATCAGTTGCACCGCCAGCACCTTGCCCCTGATCGGTCTGGGCGCTGTGCAGCGGGCACTGCGTGCCCGCAAAAACCGGCCCATGTTCATGGTGGATCTGGCGGTGCCGCGCGACATTGAGCCGGAAGTCAAAAACTTGTCAGGGGTGTACCTGTACACGGTTGACGACCTGAGGCAGGTCATTCAGAGCGGCCAATCCTACCGCCAAGAGGCGGTGGCTGAAGCGGAAATCATCATTGACCAAGGGGTCCATAAATTCATGGCCTGGTTGGAGCAGCGCAGCCATGTGCCCTTGATTCAGGAATTGAATCTTCAGGCGGACACCTGGCGCAAAACCGAGCTGAGTCGTGCGCGCAAACGCTTGGAAAAGGGCGATTCAGTGGACAGCGTGCTGGAGTCATTGTCCATGGGGTTGGTGAAAAAGATGCTCAACGGACCCTTGCGCGAATTGAATCACCCCAGCAGTGACCAGCGAGAAAAATCGCTTGTGGCGGTCAAGCAATTCTTTTTAAACGACTGAAAGGCGAGAAGCCGCAGTCCGCGATGACGCAGTCCCCTCGGTTCGGGCTCCTATGGCGCTGCTCAGAGTGCGTGTTGAGAGCCAGGGGGTGCCGGTGAATTTCTTCAAGCACTGACCGAAAGCTCCCTTTTCAGAAGAGGAGCGACATCGCTTTACGCTGATGGGGCTTGCTTTAAGCTAGCGACTGAACCCACTTGATCAACGACCCTCCCAATCACCCCCGCACCCGCGCCAGCAACCCGGCGGTGGAAGCATCCAGCCCCGCCACATCGCCACTCGCCAGCCGCGCTTCGATGTCCTTGGCCAGCACCTTGCCCAGTTCCACCCCCCACTGGTCAAAGCTGTTGATGCCCCACAGGCTGCCGCTGACAAACACGCGGTGCTCCTGCAGCGCAATCAGTGCGCCCAGCGATGCGGGACTGAGTTCATCCAGCAGCAAAAAGGTGCTGGGCCGATTGCCGGGGAAATTGCGGTGCCCATCGGCATCGCTCGCCTTGCCCACCATCAGGGCCTGGGCCTGGGCCAGGGCGTTGGCCAGCAGCTTGCCCTGGTGGCCGGACAACGGGTGCGTGGGCTGGCGCACGGCAATGAACTCCAGGGGTACCACGTCAGTCCCCTGGTGCAGCATCTGGAAGAACGCATGCTGGCCGTTGGTGCCGGGCTCGCCCCACAGCACGGGCGAGGTGGCATACGGCAGCATATGGCCGTGCTGGTCCACGCGCTTGCCGTTGCTTTCCATCTCCAGCTGCTGCAGGTAGGCCGGCAGGCGCCGCAGAGCCGCGTGATAGGGCGCAATGCAGCGGCTGGCAAAGCCGTGAAAGTTGCGGTACCAAACGTCCAGCAGGCCCATGCGCACGGGCAGGTTTTGCGCCAGCGGTGCGGTGCGAAAGTGCTCGTCCATGGCGTGGGCGCCTGCCAGGAATTCGCGAAAACGCGCAGCGCCCACGGAGATGGCCAGCGGCAGGCCGATGGCCGACCACAGCGAGTAACGCCCGCCCACCCAGTCCCAGAAGCCGAAGGTGGTGTTGATACCCATCTCGCGCGCCGCGTCTACGTTGGTAGTGAGCGCCGCAAAGTGGCGGGCCACATCGGTGCCACCATTGGCATCAAACCACGCGCGCGCCGAAGCAGCATTCGTCATGGTCTCGGCCGTGGTGAAGGTCTTGGACGCAATCAAGAACAGCGTGCTGTGCGGCCGCAGGCCCTGCAGCACGCTGTGCAGCTCGTGCCCGTCCACATTGGACACAAAGTGCAGCCGCTTTGCAGGTGCGCGAAACTCCTCCAGCGCCAGCACGGCCATGTGCGGGCCCAGGTCTGATCCACCTATGCCGATATTCACGATGTCGGTGATGGCGTCATCGCCGCGCACTGCGTCGGCATAGAGCAACATGGCATCGAGCGTGCCGTGCACCTGGGCGAGCTGCGTGGCGACCCCTGGGCCATCTCCCGGCAACGCCAGCCCGGCGGGGCGACGCAACAGTGTGTGCAGCACGGCGCGCCCCTCGGTGTTGTTGATGGGCTGGCCGCTGAACATGGCGTCACGGTGCTGGGCCAGGCCGCAGGACTGCGCCATGCCGAACAACAAGGCCTCGGTCGTGCTGTCCCACAGGTTCTTCGACAGGTCGGCAAACACCTGCGGTGCCTGCTGGCTGAAATGCGTGAACCGCCCCGCGTCAGCCGCGAAGGCATCGCGCAGGTCGAACTGGCGACCGCGGCGGGCGAAGTCGGCCTCAAGCCCGGGCCACTGGGGAGTCTGATCGCAACGAAGGTGCATGGCAGATACAGGAAGAATCATCAGAACGATCGAATGGTAACTTAATTACAACCATTAATGGGGATTTCGGCCGAGAAGCCTCTCATAAAACGCCATTCATACGCATTACTATCCACTTTTATGTAACGTGATTACAATTTAAAGCATCACACAACCCCGCGCCACCCCAGTTGGAGACCTCATGAGTTTTGACCTTGTCCTGTTTGGCGGAACCGGCGATCTGGCATGGCGCAAGCTGATGCCAGCGCTGTTCCAGGCCTTCCGCCACGGGACGCTACCCGCGGGCGGACGCATCATTGCCGTGGCCCGCGACGACCTGAGCAACGAACAATACCGCAACCTGATCCGGTCGCGATTCGACCGCGTGGAACTGGCCAAGCGTCCGGCCCCCGAAGAGTTCGAACAGTTTGCCGCGCTGCTGCACTACCTGCGCATGGATCTGTCGCAAACACAGGACTACGAACGACTGGCAGCCATGCTCCGAGAGCGCGCGGCCTCATCGGTGGTGATGTATGTCGCCACCGCGCCCAGCCTGTTTACCAACGTGTGCGAGCAGATCGCCGCCGTGGGTCTGAACGGCCCCGGCACACGCGTGGTGCTGGAAAAACCACTGGGGCACGACCTGCGCTCCAACCAGTCCATCAACGAGACTCTACGCCGCGTGCTCAAGGAAGAGCAGGTGTTTCGCATTGACCACTACCTGGGCAAGCCCTCGGTGCAAAACCTGTTTGCGGTGCGCTTTGGCAACGCGCTGTTCGAACCCCTGTGGCGGCGCGAGCACATTGCCAATATCCAGATCACCATCGCCGAGGAACTGGGCGTGGAGTCACGCGGGGCTTTCTACGACCAGACGGGCGCCCTTCGTGACATGGTGCAAAACCATGCGCTGCAGCTGCTGTGCGCCATCGGCATGGAGCCACCCATCAACTCGGGCGCCAACGCCATCCGGGATGAAAAGCTCAAGGTGCTGCAGTCGCTCAAGCCCTGGAGTATGGAAAACATCGGCCAGCACGTGATCCGCGGGCAGTACGCTGCGGGCAACGTCCATGGCCTGCAGGTGCCCGGCTACGCGCAAGAAAAAGGCGTGGCTGCAGACAGCACCACCGAAACCTTTGTCGCCTTGCGCACCGAAATCAGCAACTGGCGCTGGGCGGGCGTGCCGTTTTACATCCGCACCGGCAAACGGCTGGCCGGGCGCGATGCGCACATCGTCGTCAACTTCAAGCCCGTGCCGCACCCGATCTTCAAGACGGCTGCGGGCGCGGCCAACCGCCTGGTGATCAACCTGCAGCCCAAAGACGGGCTGGAACTGCACCTGATGGCCCAGGGCGCAGCGCAACACCAAACCGAACCCGCGCTTTCGCAGGTGCACCTGAACCTGGACTTTGACCAGCGCTTTGGCACGGAGCGCGTGGGTGCCTACGAGCGGCTGCTGCTGGACGTGATTGCCGGCCGCCTGAACCTGTTCGTGCGAAGCGACGAACAGGAAGAAGCCTGGCGCTGGGTGGAGCCCGTCCTGCAATACTGGAAGACCGACCCCGCAGGCCCACGGCCGTATGCGCCGGGCACCTGGGGCCCAAGCGCGGCCAGCGCCATGATCGCGCGCGACGGGCACTGCTGGAGCGAAGAGATGTGAGCTGCTTGCGGGTCTGTTACCAGGCCTGAAGCAATCGCCTGCATGCAGCGATGCGCCAACATCGGCGGAGCTGCGGTTGCGGCGTAGTTCACTGGTGCACAACGCTGCATGCACATGGCATGACCCGCGCTGCCCTGGATGAAATGGTTGCAAGCGAGCTTCGTGACGCATGGAATACGACTGCGTGCAGCGTGGTCCTCGGGGCGGAAGATCGCGGACCATGCCCGTGGAGCAAGATAGGACAATCGGTGAGCAGCGTGCCACCGTCCATTTCTTGATGCTCTTGCCACATGACCCAACCCGTCGCTCCCAGCGGCCTTGACCCTGCTCTGGCGGCCCAGCGCCTGCGGGACGAAGGCCCCAACGAACTTGGCATCAGCGGGCACCGCGCGCTGCGCGAGTTGGCCTTGGACGTCGTCACCGAGCCCATGTTCCTGTTGCTGCTGGGCGCAGGCGCCATCTACCTGGCCATGGGCGATCCGCATGAGGCAATGATCCTGCTGGGCTTTGTCGTGATCATCATGACGATCACCGTGCTGCAGCAGCGCCGCACGGACAACGCGCTGAACGCACTGCGCGACCTCTCAAGCCCCCGGGCCTTGGCATTGCGCGGCGGCAGCATGGTGCGGATCGCGGGCCGCGAAGTGGTGCGCGAAGATGTCCTGATGCTGGCCGAGGGTGACCGCATCCCGGCAGACGGCTTGCTGCTGCAAGCGCACGAGTTGGCTACCAACGAGTCGATGCTCACTGGAGAATCCGAGCCGGTGGCCAAGCACAATGCCGATATGGTCTTTGCAGGCACGCTGGTCGTCAGCGGTCAGGGCCTGATGCAGGTGACCGCCGTGGGCCGCCACACTGAGTTGGGCCGCATTGGCCAGTCCCTGGACACCATCGCGCTGCAGGCCTCGCCGCTGCGCGAAGAAATGGCTCGGCTCACCCGCAAGCTGGTGCTGATCGGCTTGACCTTGTGCGCGCTGTTGGTCATCTTGTTTGGGACCCTGCGGGGCGAGTGGATGCAAGCCGTGCTGGCAGGCATCACGCTGGCGATGGGGCTGCTACCGCAAGAACTGCCGGTCATCATGATCATTTTCCTGGCCCTTGCGGCAAGGCGTCTGGCAGTGCAGCAAGTGCTGACCCGTCGACTCAATGCCATCGAGACGCTCGGTCAGACCACCGTGCTTTGCGTGGACAAGACCGGCACGCTGACCCAGAACCGCATGGCAGTGGCGGCGCTGTGCATTCCCGGTGAGGAATTGGATGTGCACAACCTGCCCGCAGCGAACGGTGGCGCATCCCTTCCGCAAGCCTTCCATGAGTTGCTCGAATACGCCGTGCTGGCCAGCGAGATTGAGCCACATGACCCCATGGAGCAGGCGTTTCACCGGATGGCGGCGGAGCACCTGGTCGGCACCGAGCGCTTGCATCCCGAATGGTTGCTCGCGCGCGAATACGAGCTGTCGCCGCAGTTGCTGGCCATGAGTCACCTGTGGCGAGATGGGAGCTCGACAGAAGACACCGTGGCCAGCAAGGGGGCGCCCGAAGCAGTGGCCGACCTGTGCCACCTGAGCGACGCCGAGCGCGCCGCGGTGACCGCCCAGGCCGGCCGTTTGGCCGACCGGGGGCTGCGGGTGCTGGGGGTGGCCAAGGCCCGTCATCGCACGGGAGACGACTGGCCTGACGCGCAGCACGACTTTGGATTTGAATGGCTGGGCCTGGTGGCCTTGGCCGACCCACTGCGCCCCGAGGTGCCCCAAGCCATTGCGAAATGTCGCGAAGCAGGCATCCGCGTTGTGATGATCACCGGCGACCACCCGCGCACCGCCCGCGCCATCGCGGCCCAGGCGGGCATAGCGCACGACAGCGTGGTCACAGGCAACGATATAGCCCTGCTGGCGAAGCACGCGCTGGCCGACAAGATCAGGCAGATCAGTGTCTTTGCCCGCATCAAGCCACAGCAAAAACTGGAGCTGGTCGAGGCCCTCAAGTCCCAAGGCGAAGTCGTGGCCATGACGGGTGATGGCGTCAACGACGCCCCCGCGCTCAAGGCGGCGCACATCGGCATCGCCATGGGCCAGCGCGGCACTGACGTGGCGCGCGAGGCAGCCGCTCTGGTGCTGCTCAAAGACGATTTTGCGGCGATCGTGCAAGCCATTCACCGGGGACGGCAGACCTTCGCCAATCTGCGTCAGGCCATGATCTACACGCTGGCAGTGCATGTGCCCATCATCGGACTGGCGCTCCTGCCGGTGGTGTTCGGGCTCCCTGTGGTGCTGGCGCCGCTGCACATTGCGTTTCTGGAACTGGTCATCGACCCGGCTTGCTCCATCGTTTTTGAGGCCGAGACATCCGCCGATGACCTCATGCAGCAACCGCCGCGCGGAGCGGACGAACCTCTGCTGGCGTCACGCCACATCCTCTTGAGCCTGCTGCAAGGCAGCGTGGTGACGGCCGCCGTGGTGGGCCTGTATGCATGGTTGCTGGGCCATGGGGCACATGCCTACGAAGCCGGTACGGTGGCTTTTGTGCTTTTGGTGGCCGCGAACGCCGCGCTGATCCTTCCCAGCCGCAGCAGCCAGGGCGGCTGGCGTGGCTTGTGGACGGGCCTCACGCCTGTCAGCCTATGGGTGCTCGGAGGCACGGCCGTTGCGTTGGTAATTGTCACCACCGTCCCGTGGCTGGCGAAAGCGTTCAACTTTCAAGCGCTTTCGATGCTTCAGTGGTTCTCGACACTTGGCGCTGGACTGGCCTTGGTCCTGGTGTTTGAGGCCATCAAGTGGGCCGTTTTGCGCAATCAACCGATCGGATCGAAGTCGAGGACGTAATTCTGCGGACCGCGATGCGCGATCTTGATCGCGCCCACACGGTTTCCCAGCGCGGCGCAACGCTCCAGCGACCAGCCTTTTTCCAGGCCGAAGAGCAGCGCTCCTCGCCAGGCATCGCCGCAGCCGGTTGGGTCCACCAACTGGGCGGGCCGCACAGACGGGACATGCGTGCGCTCGCCATGGGCCCAGACTTCACAACCCTCGGCACCCAGCGTGACGACCAGGCCTTCCACCTTGCGCGAGATGTCTGCAAGCGACCAGCCGGTGCGGTCGCAAAGCATCTTGCCTTCATAGTCGTTGACCGTGACCCATGACGCCTGCTCGACAAAGCGTGCCAGCTCCTGGCCGTTAAACATGGGCAAGCCCTGGCCTGGATCGAACACAAAGGGGATACCAGCCGCCACGAATTGCGCCGCATGCTCCAGCATGGCTTCACGGCCATCGGGCGAGATGATGCCGATATGAACCCCGGGGTCGCGCTCGATTCGGTTGGCATGCGCCTGCATCATGGCGCCGGGATGAAACGCCGTGATCTGGTTGTTGTCACGGTCGGTCATGATCATGGCCTGCGCGGTGTAGGTGTCTGCCACCTGACCCACGTGGCGCGTGCTGATGCCAAGCGCCTGAAGACGCGCAAGGTACTCACCCCCATCGCTGCCCAGCATGGCCATGGGAAGTGGTGTGCCACCGAGAAGCTTCAGGCTGTACGCGATGTTGCCCGCACATCCACCATAGTCACGTCGCAGCGATGGCACCAGAAACGACACATTCAGGATGTGGATCTGGTCGGGCAGGATCTGCTCCCCAAACCGCCCCTCAAAAGTCATGATCGTGTCGAACGCAAGAGAACCGCAGATGAGGGCTGCCATAGATACAGGGGTGCAGTTTGGTTGAAAAATCGAGAGGATCAGGGGTAGAACGCCAGCAGCCGGTAACCCGCAATGCGTGCGCCACCCGTGGTGACCACCACCGATACGGATGCGCTCCATTCACCACGTGCCGGTATTTCTTGCAGTGCGCCCAGATCGGCGGGCAGCAAGACGCGCCGCAAGACGGGCTGGTCCTGAGCATCTGTCAGGGTGAGCTCAATGGCGGGCATTGCCAAGGGGATCGACGCCTGGTTCTTGAGCGTCATGTTCAGCAGATAGCTGTCGCCCCGCGCCTTGTTGAACGATGAACTGTCGATCACCATATCCGCGATCTGGCGACGTGGAGCGAGTTCGCACCCCAAGGGCTCGCACAGCATCATCAGCCACGGTCGCAGCCGGGGCTCGGTGGCAACGATACGGTCGCGCTCCTGGACCGCAATCTGCGCCGCAAACCCGCCCAGCAGCACCAGCAGCATCATGAGCAAAAACGTGCGGACCAGGGGTCTGCGCCAAAACGCCTTGCGCCGTGCTGCGATGACAAAGCTCACTTCCGGTTGAGGCTCGGCGAGCGCCTCCTCTTGATCGTCCCGATCGCGCGTGGAGCGCGTCGATCGCTTGGCGGCCTTCGTGGGTGCGTCCTCGGCAGCATTCGGTGTAGCGGCAGTTTCAGACACCGCAGACTCGTCGAGTGCGACTGGCTGCGAATCCTCCGAATGGCCTGAATCGGCTCTGACCTGCGCGGGATCAGGGTCCTGCTCACCGACGCCTGCCGCCAGACGCCCCGCCACACCCTACGCCTTCGCCGAGGGGCCCCCGGCTTGCTGATCGCGTGGTCGCATCGGCAGCGCCGGCGGCGGATCAATGGAACGGCCCGCCTTCGCATCCGAGAGCCGTCGTGCCTTCGCTGGCTCTGGGGCGGGGTGTCGATCGGCCTGCGCGG
>JBKCTS010000030.1:0-6343 GCA_046318695.1 Acidovorax sp. | reverse complement strand
GGGCCGCACTGTAAAGGGCCAGTTGCCGCGCAGCGGAGGCTGGTGAGCGGGGGCGCTGGCGGGCAATGACGGCCTTTGGCCTTGGGAGAACGTTGACCGCCGCCGCCAAGAAAAATCCGGACTTTCGCGATTTGGGTCCTTGGTGCGAAATGCGTCATGGTGGCCCAAGGCGGGCCGGTCGAGCCAAGTCGGAATAACTCTGGTGGCGTATTTACGGCCGTTTTGAAGCCACAGCATCAGCTTGCCCAGATGCTGCGGGAGGGCGTTGAAAGCAGGTAGAACCATTGCCATGTGAAAACTCCGAAGTTCGGGGGTTGGACATAGGCAGGATTGCAAACCTACTCGCGCCACTGATTCCATCAGCGGGCAATGCCGCCAGTCTGGAATGCACCGGCACGAGGAGATAGCGGCCAAGCTGCGGGGCTGGAATGCCACGACGACACGCCAAACGCCCGCCACCCGCAGTCAGCCGGGGAACAGGGCTACATAAGCATCGTGTTGCGGATCAGGCCTACGGCAAGGCCTTCGATCTCGAAAGGCTCACCAGGCTGGACGACGATCACAGGGTAATCGGGATTTTCTGGCAGGAGTTCGATGCAATGGGCCGTGCGTCGCAACCGCTTGACTGTGACGTCATCGCCCAGGCGCGCGACGATGATTTGGCCGTTGCGCGCTTCTTTCGTGGATTGCACCGCCAGCAGATCTCCGTCCATGATGCCCGCGTCGCGCATGGACATGCCCCGCACCTTCAAGAGGTAGTCCGGCTTGTGCTGGAACAGGCTGTTTTCGATGCAGTATGTCTGGTCCACGTGTTCCTGCGCGAGAATGGGCGAGCCCGCAGCAACGCGGCCCACCAGCGGGAGCATGAGTTGTGAAATACCCGGTATGGGCAGGCTGAACTGGCTGCCGCGCGCAGCGTTGATGGACCGCACGGTTTCGCTACGCAGCCGGATCCCGCGCGAGGTGCCGCTGACGAGTTCGATCACGCCCTTGCGGGCCAGCGCTTGCAGGTGCTCTTCTGCCGCATTGGCTGATTTGAAGCCAAGCTCTGCCGCAATTTCAGCCCGGGTAGGCGGCGCGCCCGTGTGGGCGATTGCAGTCTGGATGAGATCCAGAATCTGTTGCTGGCGAGCGGTGAGTTTCGGGTTGTCGAGCATGGCGGGCTTCCTGGGTAGCTCAAGGTAAAGTAACTGTTATTTAATCCAGTATCTGTATTTTTCATCAGTTTTTCGGAGAGTGCAAGTGCGCGGACAAGAAATCGTGGTTTTGGGGACTGGTGGAACGATTGCCGGCACCGCCCGTGACGCGGCGGACAACATTGGCTACAAGGCCGGGCAGGTGGGCGTGGGTGATCTGCTGCGGGCTATTCCCGGCCTGAAGGACTCTGTCGGGGCAAGGGTCGAGGCCGAGCAGGTGGCACAGATCGACAGCAAGGACATGGACTTCGAGATCTGGAAGCGGCTTGCCGAGCGATGCCAGCATCACCTTGACAGACCTTCCGTGAAGGGGGTGGTTATCACGCATGGCACGGACACCTTGGAAGAGACCGCCTGGTTTTTGCACGAGGTGCTGTCTTGCAGCAAGCCGGTGGTGCTGACCTGTGCGATGCGCCCCGCGAGTGCGCTGACCCCCGATGGGCCGCAAAACCTGCTGGATGCTATGGCCTTGGCTCAGACGGCGGATCTGCGCGGCGTGTTCGCCGTGGCGGCGGGTGAGATCCACGGCGCTCGGCTGGTGCAGAAGGTGCATCCCTACCGCGTCAACGCCTTTGCCTCGGGCGACGCCGGTCCCATGGGCTGGATCGAGGAGGGAAGGGCTCGATGGGCGCAAGATAGGCTGCCAGCGCCTGAAGAAAAAGGGCGTGTGGCTATGAAAGTCATAGCAAATGCGGCCGCCGCCCCCAGGGTGGAAATCGTTCTGAGCCATGCAGGAGCCAGCGGTGCGTTGGTGGACGCGCTGGTACGCGATGGGGTGCGCGGCGTGGTGGTTGCGTGCACGGGCAATGGGACTATCCACCATGCACTGGAAGCCGCGTTGCTGCGGGCCCAGACGGCGGGCGTTCGGGTGGTGCGCGCCACCCGCTGCGTGGGCGGCCAGGTGTTGCCCAAGCCGGGGGATTTATTCGAGGATTCGGGCGGCCTCTCCTCGGTCAAGGCGCGCATTTCGATGATGCTTGATCTTTTGGCCGCCGCCTGACCACGGCTTCGCAAGTCAGGCTTGGGGGGCTCAAGACCCCTGGCCGGGCGTGTGCTGCGCTTGGGTTGCTGCGCATCCCGGCATCGCGGTGGTGGTCGGCGGTGGGGCCCTGCGGGCGCCGCAGACTTGCGGTCGCGGCCGCTCGCTTTGCGCAAAAGCTGTGCCCTTCATCGGCGACAGCAAGCATTTGCCCCGTCGCTGCGTCAGTGCGCTGGTGTTGCCCGCGGACGCCCTAGCTCGCCAGGGCTTTCAGGGCGCGCTCGGTGATCTCGTCCACCGTGCCCGTACCGCTGATGGCGCGGTATTTGGGCGCGAGGTCGGGATCGGTCTTGGCCCAGTTGCTGTAGTAGTCCACCAGGGGGCGCGTCTGGTCGCTATAGACCTGCAGGCGCTTTTTCACGGTCTCTTCCTGGTCGTCGTCGCGCTGGATGAGGTCCTCACCCGTGATGTCGTCCTTGCCTGCCACCTTGGGCGGGTTGAACTTCAGGTGGTAGGTGCGGCCGCTGGCGGGATGCGAGCGGCGGCCGCTCATGCGTTCGATGATGGCGTCAAAAGGAACGTCGATTTCCAGCACGTAGTCGAGCTTGACCCCGGCCGCCTTCATGGCATCGGCCTGGGGAATGGTGCGGGGAAAGCCGTCAAAAAGAAACCCATTGGCGCAGTCAGCCTGCGTGATGCGTTCCTTGACCAGACCGATGATGATGTCGTCGCTCACGAGGGCACCGGAGTCCATCACCGCCTTGGCCTGCAGGCCCAGCGGCGTACCCGCCTTGACTGCGGCGCGCAGCATGTCGCCGGTGGAGATCTGAGGGATGCCGTACTTCTGGCAGATGAAGGTGGCTTGCGTGCCCTTTCCAGCGCCGGGCGCGCCCAAAAGAATCAGTCTCATGGAAATCCTCAAAGGTTACAAATCGGTCGGCGCCGCTGGCAGGGCCTGTGCCACCACGCCAGCGGTGGTTGCTGATACGCCCAGGGTGCGAAGCTCTACTCACATTCGAGGATAGCATGTGACTCCTTGGATGTGACTTACACGCGCGCGCGCAGGCGCCCCTGGGCAATCTGGCCCCATTTGGCAGCAGTGCCGGGCCGCGGTCGCCCCGGTGTTGCAGGTCGCCCGTGCCCCTTGCGTCGCGGCAATTTAGGATAAGCAGTCGGCCAGCAGGGCGCGAATGCGCGCCAGATCCTCCGGCGTGTCCACCCCGGGCCCAGGGGCTTTGTCCGCCAGATGCACTGCGATGCGATGGCCATGCCAGAGCGCGCGCAGTTGTTCCAGGGCCTCGACTGCCTCGGTGGGAGCGGGGGGCAAGCCGGGAAAGCTGCGCAGGAAACGAGCCCGGTAGCTGTAGATGCCCACATGCCGCAGGGGGGCGAAACCGCCGGCTATCGCTGGCGCGCCAGATTGCCACCATGCGGCGTCCGGCTGGTCGCGGCACGATGGGATGGGGGCACGGCTGAAGTAGTGTGCATAGCCGCGCACATCCAGTACCACCTTCACTACATTGGGGTTGAGGTAGTCGTCCAGCGACCCGATGGCATGCGCGGCGGTGCCCATGCTGGCTTCGGCCGAGGCCGCCAGCAGTTGAGCCACGGCGTTGATCAGGTCGGGGTCGATCAGCGGCTCGTCGCCTTGAACGTTCACTACCGTGTCGTCCCCGTCCAGCCCAAGTTGCGCGCAGGCCTCGGCCAGGCGGTCGCTGCCGCTGGCGTGGTCGGCGCGCGTGAGGATCGCCTCCACACCGTGGCGGACGCAGGTTTGCACGCTACGCGGGTCCTCCGCCGCCCCCACCACCCGGCTGGCGGCGCTTTGCGCCGATCTGCGCGCAACGCGCACCACCATCGGCAGCCCGGCAATGTCTGCCAGTGGTTTTTCGGGCAGGCGGCTCGATGCGAGTCGGGCCGGAATGAGCACCGTAAATCCCGGGGTCTCTGAAGAGCGTGCCGCTGGTTGCGGCAGGCCAGCTACCGCGCTCACCGCTCGATTTCCTCGTCGCTCAGGGGACGGGCTTCGTTCTCCAGCAGTACCGGGATCCCGTCGCGCACCGGGTAGGCCAGCCGAGCGCTGCGCGAGATCAGCTCTTGCGCCTCGCGGTCATAGGTGAGTGGGCCCTTGGTCACAGGGCATACCAGCAGTTCAAGCAGTTTGGGGTCCATGGCGCAGGGTGTGTGTGGTGGGCGCAGTCCGCCCCAATGGCGTCGCGCCTGCGGGCCCAGTGCGGACCCCGCTCGATCATAGCGGTGGGCGAATGTCCGCTGCGCATGCAGATGCTGATGCGGCCGGTGGCGGTTGGACTTGGCAGCGCACCACGGTGCGCAGCGGCAAGATGCCTGCCTGAGCGCGAGGACACGCGATCAGCGCGGGGATGTGCCGGACCGCAGCCGCTGGTCAATGGCCGCATCCAGCGCCTGGAAAAAGCGCGCATCGATGTCCAATTGCAAGGGCACTGCCAGCGCCTGGGGCTCTCTTGGCCAGAGTTTGACGGCGTCTTTTTCAGTGCAAACAATGCGGTTTCGCTTGTCTGTTGGCGATTTCCAGCTATCAAACCTGTAGTGATCTGGCAGGCCTTCGGCGCAGGCGATCGTAAGGTTTGCCGCCCGGAGCATGTCGAAGAACGCAGCAGGATGCGCCACGGCCGCCACAGCATGCAAAGGCTGGCCCTGCAAATCAGTGAGCGCAATGCGTTGTCCATCGGACTGCACCGCCCAGGGCGCAAGGCAGCGCCGGGTGGCAAAAGCAGGAGACGACGTCCCTGCAGGTGGCGCCGCCGCCGCGTGCAACACGAAGTCCACAGGCCGTGGCCAGGCTTGCCGGAGGGGGCCAGCGGGCAAGAGAAGGCCGTTACCCACCCCATCGGCGTTGAACACGCAGATTTCGATATCGCGCCGCAGCGCAAGATGTTGCAGCCCGTCGTCGCACACGAAGACATCCGTGTCCGGATGGGCTGACAGCAGCGCTCTGGCCGCATCCATGCGCCGCGCCGCCACGAACACGGGCACCCCAGGGCAGCTGCGGGCGATCAGCGACGGTTCGTCGCCAACGTCCTCTGCGGGGCTGTCGGCAAGCACCGCCATGCAGGCCCGCGATCGGCGCCCGTACCCCCTTGAAATCACGCCGGGGCGCAGGCCACGGGCCTGCAGATGCCTGGTCAGTGCGATGACCACCGGCGTTTTTCCCGAGCCGCCCGCAACCACGTTGCCCACCACGATGACGGGCCTGCCGGGGTGTTCGGACCGGAAAAACCCGCTGCCGTAAAGCGCTTGTCGAACCGCCACCACCGCGCCGTAGACAAGGGCCAGAGGCCAAAGCGCCAGGGCGACTGGGCCGCGGGTCTGCCAGGCGCGCTGCAGCCAGCCTTGAAGCCACCGATTGCGCGAGCGGGCCGCCCCAGCCATGGCCTGGGGTGGCTGGCCAGCAGCGGTCACGGGGCCACCATGCGCGGATCAGCGTCCGTTGGCCGCCCGGTCACCCGCCGACGACTGTGTGGCAAAGGTGACCTGTGTCAGGCCCACGCGGCGCGCGGCCTCCATCACGGTGACCACGGACTGGTGCGGAGACATCGCATCGGCGCTGATGATGACCACGGTACCGGCACCGGCGGTGGCGGCTGCGCGCAATGCCTGGGCGACGGCGTCCACGTTCTTGCCTTCCACCAAGGTCTTGTTGACGGCATAGCGGCCGTCCGCAGCAACGGCAACGATCACCTCCTTGGGGCGGTCGCGTTGCGGCTCGGCATTCGCCACCGGCAGCGTCAGCTGCAGCTCGGTGAACTTGCTGTAGGTGGTGGTCAGCATCAGAAAGATGAGAATGACCAGCAGCACATCAATGAACGGGATGAGATTGATCTCGGGCTCATCCTTGGGGCGGGGGCTGAAGTTCATGGAAGATGTTCTGTTGCGCGGGCGTCAAGCCCTGGCTGCGGGCGGCTGCCTGCCGGTATCTCAGCGGGCCTTGCTGTGGCGCAGGATGTGACGAAGAAACTGCTCGGATGCCAATTCCAGCGTGACCAGGTATGCATCCACCCGGGCGCGAAAGTATCGCCAGAAGATCAGCGCGGGGATCGCCACGATGAGCCCGAAGGCGGTGTTGTAGAGCGCAATTGAAATGCCGTGCGCCAGCTGCGCGGGGTTGCCGCCGCCCACCGCCTGGCCC
>JBKCTS010000029.1:0-5315 GCA_046318695.1 Acidovorax sp. | reverse complement strand
AGGCCACCAAGGTCTGCCCACCGCACCCCGCTCCATCGGATCAATCTACAGGGGCACAACTTCCCACTTCAGCTTCCACCACCGGGCTTGTCCAACAAACGGATCAGATCGCGGCTTCGCGCGATCTATCCTTACTCGTTAGATTTCATGAGTAGCTCCGCGCATGTCTTCAAGGCAACTGTGACCATCGCTGTGATTGCTTCCGGTGTGTCGCTCATATTCCCACCGTTAGCCTACGCCGTGGGCCACGAGTTCTGGCCCGAGTACGCTGGCTGGGCAGCGCTCTCGATCTTCCTGGCCATGCTAGTAATCACCGCCGCGGCTTGGCGACAATGGTTGTTCGGCCGACTCATGATTGATGAACGCCTTGGGGTCATCGAACAGCGAGGGGTCAGTCCATTCCGCCTCGCGTTCTCTGCCGTGAAGATCGTGAGAGTCGAAGCCGACCTACGAAGCGATGATCCGCCCTACGGATCGATCAAGATCGTCGGCGCAACCGGCGAGACCTATCTGGTTAGGGAAGTATTCTTCGGCACCGCAACGCAGACAACTGCCATCATTCAGCTCATGAACACCCTGTTTCCTGGCCGAGTGCATGAAATCTAACCCTTTACAGGGACTTCCCAAAGCCTCAAGCGCTGGTTTGGTTTTTTGCAATTCATTGTTCAGCCAAGGGCTTGTGGAACACACGGCGACGGGGTTGAAGGCAAGAACAGAGAACAGACTGCCACTCTACAGACGGCCTTGTTGCAACTGACGCTTGGTCACGCTGCGGGCCCAGATACGAACCGCTCCGCGGGGCTCCATTCCTATCACGTGGACTGGCCAATGAAGAGCGCTGCTTGGGCACCAACCCCATCCAGGTACCGAACTGCGCGCCGTTTTTGAACTGCTTGAAGTCTCCCACGGTGGCAACGACTGCCGAAGCAGTCACCGGCCCTGCGCCCATGAGCTGCTCGGCGCTGGCAACGGTGGCGCTGGACTTGCCATGGGCTTTGATCCTGTCATCACACCAACTGACATGCGCGTCGAGCTGATGTGCAACCCTCACCCCGGCGCGAGGTTCTTGGGTCGGTAGTCGCAATAGGGCGCGACCGCGCATTCCCAGCACCGCGGCTTGCGGGCCTGGCATACGTAGCGCCCGAGCAGGATGAGCCAGTGGTGGGAGTCCACCGCATAGGCTGGGGGCACGCGTTTCATCAGTTGCTGTTCCACGGCCAGCGGGTTTTTTCCGGGCGCCAGACCCGTGCGGTTGCTCACACGAAAAATGTGCGTATCCACCGCCATGGTGGGCTGCCCAAAGGCCACGTTGAGCACCACGTTGGCGGTCTTGCGGCCCACCCCGGGCAGAGCCTCCAGCGCCTCGCGCGTTCGCGGTACCACGCCTGCGTGCTGCTCCACCAGGATGCGGCAGGTCTGCATCAGGTGACGGGCCTTGCTTTTGTACAGGCCAATGGTCTTGATGTAGCTCTCCAGGCCATCAAGCCCCAGGTCCAGGATGGCCTGCGGTGTATTGGCCACGGGAAAAAGCTTGCGCGTGGCCTTGTTCACCCCCACGTCGGTGGCCTGGGCCGACAGCAACACAGCGGTCAGCAGCTCGAACACCGTGGTGTACTCCAGCTCGGTGTTGGGCAGGGGGTTGGCTGCTTTGAGGGTGGCAAAAAATGGTTCGATGCTGGCGGTTTTCATGGCGGTTGCGCTGGAGGTGGCAGGCAATCAAGTGCCGCAGGATGACAGTGACGCGGGCGTGCGAAGTGTAAGCCGCAGGAAAACTGCTTGCCGATTGGCGACAATGCAGAGTTCATCCAACCTCTGCACCCTGCCTGCGCCATGCAATTTGCCGATCGCCTCAACAACGTAGAAACCTCCGCCATCCGCGAACTGTTCAAGCTGCTGGGCAAGCCCGGCATCATCAGCTTTGCAGGTGGGTTCCCGGACAGCGCCATGTTTGACGTGGAAGGCATCCGCGCCGCTAGCAATGCCGCTCTCACCGAAGAACCCGGTGCCGCGCTCCAATACGGTGCCACCGAGGGCTACCAGCCGCTGCGCGAACAACTGGCTGCCTTCATGGCCAGCAAGGGAGCGAAAGATGTCGCTGCCGACAGCCTCATCGTGACCACCGGCAGCCAGCAGGCGCTGGATTTGCTGGGCAAGACGCTGATATCGCCCGGCGACAAGGTCATCGTCGAAGGCCCGACCTTCCTGGCCACCATCCAGTGTTTTCGCCTGTATGGCGCAGAACTCATCAGTGCGCCGATCGACGGCAACGGCGTCAAGACCGACGAGCTGGACAAGCTGATGGCCCAGCACAAGCCAAAGTTTGTCTATCTGATCCCCACGTTTGGCAACCCCAGCGGTGCCATGCTGAGCGCCGAGCGCCGCAAGGCCGTGCTGGAAATGGCGGTTCGGCACAACACGCTGATCGTTGAGGACGACCCATACGGCGACCTGTACTTTGGCGATGCACCGCCGCCCAGCCTGCTGGCCCTGTCGGCCACCGTGCCCGGCAGCCGCGAGCTGCTGGTGCACTGCGGCTCATTGAGCAAGGTGCTATCGCCCGGCCTGCGCGTGGGCTGGATGATTGGCCCCGCCGAACTGCTGGCCAAGGCCACCATGTGCAAACAGTTCAGCGATGCGCACACCAGCACCTTTGCTCAGGCCACCGCTGCCCAGTACCTCAAGGCGGGCCGCATGCCAGCCACATTGGCCAACGTGCGCAAGGTGTATGCAGAGCGCGCACAGGCCATGGGGGATGCACTGCGCCACGACCTGGGCGATGCCATCGACTTCGTGCAGCCGCAGGGCGGCCTGTTTGTGTGGGCGCGCCTGACCGGCGCTGGCGGCAAGGTGGCCGATGGAAACGTGTTGGCCAAGCGCGCCATCGACAAGGGCGTGGCGTTTGTGCCCGGCACGCCGTTCTTTTGCGCCAACCCCGACCACGCCACCTTCCGCCTGTCGTTTGCCACAGCCGACGTGCACAAAATCCGCGAAGGTGTGGCGCGCCTGGCCCAGGCGATCTAAAGGGCACCAAGGCCTGGGCGCGTGCCGGGTTGCGCCGCTGCGCCGCCCGCCTACAGGGGCCGTGCCGGGAAGGCTGTGCGATGGGGCGCCACTGGCAAGCTGACCATGCCCCAACCGCAACACGCCTGCGGCCGCCGCCTGGAGCAACACCACACAGGTCAGGTCATTTCACTATCGACATGCACCACGCGCCCAATCAGCAGCGCATCGGGCGCCACCAGACGCTTGCGCGGAAAGCGCAGGTGGTTGTCTGCGGCCAGCCACCACGCGCCATGGTCGCGCACCACGCGGCGTATCAGGTACGCGCCTTCGTAATTGACCGCAAAAACCAAGCCATCCATCGGATCGACCTGCCGGGTGTCCACCGTCAGCAGGTCTGACTCGTGCAACGACGGCTCCATGCTGTCGTCGCGCATCCTCAGCCCAAGAAGACTCTCCGCGGCGTATCCCCGTCGGTGCAGCCAGTCCATTGAGAACAGGGCCAGCGGCACCTCGCCCGGCCCATCGGGGCTCCGCACAGCGTAGCCAGAGACACCCGCGCGCAACGACAAATTCACCGCAGGCACCGCCACCACCGCCTGCGAAAGGCCCGCCTCCTGCAACGCATAGCGCGCAGCAGGCTCCGCCACCTGCACGGGCCCAGCCGGGCCAGCCCAAGGGCGACCAAACCAGCCCTCCATGCCACGCAGCGACTCCACAGCGCGAACGGTCTTGTCAGACACCGACCGATTGCCCGACAGCATCTGCCGCACAAAGGCCCCATCGCGGTAACCCAGCAAACGCCCAAGCGCAGTCACATTACCGCCGGTCAGGCGCACGGCCGCCAACTCAAGCCGTTGGCGCCGGTGAAGCTGCAGCGCTGTTTCATCCATATTCGAACAGTAGCACAAGCTACAGTTGCATGCGCTACTTATTGCGCCTACATTAGGTAGCCATTGCTACCGATTCCGCAATGACGCTTAACGAATATTTACAAATGGACGGCGCCTTGAGCGTCAGCGAGCTGCGCCGACGCATGGCCGACCTGGGCTCATCCATCAAGAGCGACGCGCAACTGCGCCAATGGCAACACCGCTATGCGGACCGCATCCCCTCACCGCTCAATTGCGTTGCCATCGAAAAGGCCACACAAGGGCAGGTGACGCGCAAGGACCTGCGCCCGCAAGACTGGGCCTCCATCTGGCCCGAGCTGGCAGCACAGCCCTCATCGTCCATGGCCGGGCAAGCGGATGCACCTTGAACACATCTCCACCCGCCCCGCTGACTTTGTGCCTGGCCATTCTGAGTCTGCCACCTCTTTCACCGAGCGAAGCCGCAGATTCACGCCTTGGCTACACCCACACCAACACCCTTTGATTTTTTAACCCCCCTTGATCCGGGAGCGACTGGGTACCGTTTGGCTGTCAATGCCGGTTTAGACCGAGCCGTTCGCGATTGTGTTTGAACGGTGCCCGGCTCAGCGGCACGGAGTGCATGGCGATGGCGACAAACCTTGGCGCCCGCTGGTGGCCTTGCGGATTTTGGGCTGGCGCATGAGCTTGGCCCACGCGCCGCTGGATATGCGGGTTGATATCCAGCGGCGGCTGCGCGCATGCCCAGCACCCGCGCCTTGCGGTCAGCGCCACGCGGCTGCGTGGTCGCGCGCAAAGTCGTCCACGGTGCGCGGGGTGTGGCCGGTCAGCTTTTACACATCGCCACCGTCGCCACCCTGCGGCGGGCCAGAGCGCTCCAGCGCGTTGAAGACGCGCAGCGCTGCCCACGCATCGTTGGCTGCATAGATCAACTGGGCCTCGGTCAGCCGCAGGTTGGCCCAGTTGGACGTGGCGGCTTTTTTGGACTTGATGAAGCGGCGGTTGAACAGCACCGCCACCGCGCCCTTCACGCCCATATCCTTGCGGTAGCCGCGCTGGCGGAACACGGTGTTCAGATCCAACACATCGGCTGGCTGCACGCCCAGTTTGTGTTGAATGCGCTTGGTGTCGTCAAGCAGGCCAAAGCCGGCCTTGGTGACGTCGCGCAGTGCCAGCAGCTCTGCCACCCGCGCGCGGCAGCCGGGTTCGTGCAGCTGAAACACCCATGCGCGCTCCAGCGTGGCCAACTGCACGATGTGCGGGCCTTCGGATCGCTCGTCGCGCGCAAACGTGGGTTTGGACTCCGTGTCGAACCCCCAGGCGCTGGCGTCGGCCAGGGTTTTGCAGGCCTGGTCGGCCTGCGCGGGCGTGCAGATCAGGGCGATGCGGTCCAGCCCCAGGCGTTCAAAGGGCTCCAGCAGGGCGATCTGGTCTTTGTCTGGC
>JBKCTS010000028.1:0-2061 GCA_046318695.1 Acidovorax sp. | reverse complement strand
AACCATCGAAGACCTGCGCAATGCCGCGCCCATCATGCGCGACTTCTACACCCTGCCGGGCATTGCCGCGCTGGTGCAGCGCAGCGGCGGCGAGCAAGACATCATGCTGGGCTACAGCGACAGCAACAAAGACGGCGGCATCTTCACCAGCAACTGGGAACTGTACCGCGCCGAAATCGCCCTGGTGGAGCTGTTTGACAGCCTGGCCACCAGCCACGGCATCCAGCTGCGCATGTTCCACGGCCGCGGCGGCACGGTAGGCCGGGGCGGCGGCCCCAGCTACCAGGCCATCCTGGCGCAACCCCCAGGCACGGTGCGCGGGCAAATCCGCCTGACCGAGCAGGGCGAGGTCATCGCATCCAAATACGCCAACCCCGAGATCGGCCGCCGCAACCTCGAAACCCTGGTGGCCGCCACGCTGGAGGCCACGCTGCTGCAACCCACCAAGCCCGCGACCAAGGCGTTTCTGGATGCGGCCGCGCAGCTCTCACTGGCCAGCATGGCCAGCTACCGCGCCCTGGTGTACGACACCCCAGGCTTTACCGACTATTTCTTCAACTCCACCCCCATCCGCGAGATTGCCGAGCTCAACATCGGCTCCCGCCCGGCCAGCCGCAAGGCCAGCCAGAAAATCGAAGATCTGCGCGCCATTCCGTGGGGCTTTAGCTGGGGCCAGTGCCGCCTCACGCTGCCGGGCTGGTTTGGCTTTGGCTCGGCGGTAGAAGCCTTCGTCAACGCCGAAGGCAAAGACCCCAAGGCCCAACTCGCGCTGCTGCAAAAGATGTACCGCCAATGGCCCTTCTTTGGCACGCTGCTGTCCAACATGGACATGGTGCTCGCCAAAAGCGACCTGGCCCTGGCCTCGCGCTACAGCGAACTCGTCACCGACGCCCGCCTGCGCAAAAAGGTCTTCACCGCCATCGAGGCCGAATGGCACCGCACCGCCGAGGCCCTGACCCGCATCACCGGCGACAAACAACGCCTCATGCACAACACCGCGCTGGCGCGCTCCATCAAACACCGCTTTCCGTACATCGACCCGCTGCACCACCTGCAGGTAGAACTGGTGCGCCGCTGGCGCGCCGGGCAGGGGGACGAGCGGGTGCAGACGGGGATTCATATCTCCATCAACGGGATTGCGGCGGGGTTGCGGAATACGGGGTGAGAAACTCGGTAGGCTTGAAGTTGATTAGCGAATTTGGGAGCACTTGTGAAAAAAAATACTAAAAGATATTTGGTTGGAGTTTTGCTTTTTGTTCTGAGTTCGCCCTGGTCGCTAGCTCAAGAACTGAGTTTTAAGAAAGAGCCTAAGTATACGTTTATGACGTCGACTGTTAGAAGTCCGTCATATATAGTTTTTGATAATCTCGAGGCTGCGTTCGCGGAGGTCTCGGCCTATTATTCTTCCTTAAGTAACCATACGGCGAGTTATCAGGCTACTAATCTGAGAGCATTTCCTGGGAGTGGCGCCTATAACGGACTTCCTATCCGCTACATGTGGGATGTTAAAGTTACTCACGTGGATGGAAAAGTAGGTACTTATGAAGATTGGTCGATATGGCGGCAGACTCAGTGCGAGCAGGATGCCCGTAGGCGGGTGGGTGAGAGTGAGTGGGTTCTTTATGAAGATCAGGGCAAGGTTTGGTGTGAGAAGACGATCACGATCCCACTTGATGTGAAGCCCCAGTCCTGCATGACAAAAAAATGCGAATCGACCAGCTATACAGACTTTTGGGCAGAAAATGTGGATGGAGGAACGGCCGGCAATCCGATCGTGGTGCCCGCTGGTGAAAAGGTTCAAACAGAAGTTGACTACTTTGATGCTGGCGTAGGTGGCTTGAGTCTGGAGCGCTATTTCCGCAGCGGCTGGGCAATCAGTGATTCGGTTAGGAATCGCGGATTGGGGAAATCTTGGCGACATAACGAGTAAGGATAGATCGCGCGAAGCCGCGATCTGATCCGTTTGTTGGACAAGCCCGGTGGTGGAAGCTGAAGTGGGAAGTTGTGCCCCTGTAGATTGATCCGATGGAGCGGGGTGCGGTGGGCAGACCTTGGTGGCCT
>JBKCTS010000027.1:0-5827 GCA_046318695.1 Acidovorax sp. | reverse complement strand
CCCTGATGCGCTGCTGCCGCTCTTGGGCGTCTTGCGGCAGGTACCCGACAAACGCAAAGTTCTGGCCATTGAGCCCGCTGGCGGCCAGCGCCAGCAGCAATGACACGGGCCCCACCAAAGGCACGACGGCGATGCCCAGTTCATGCGCGGCCCGCACGACAGACGAACCGGGGTCGGCGACCGCAGGCATGCCAGCCTCGCTCACCAGGCCCATGTCGTGTCCGGCCACCGCGGGCGCGAGAAGCGCTCGGGCATCGAAAGGGGCTGAACTCTTGTCGCTGTGGTCCCCTTTTTTGTGGACTTCGCGGGGCAGTTCGGTCATGACCTGCTGCTGCAGGGGCAGCGCGAGCGGGTGCAAGGCGTCGATCCGCTTGAGGTAGGCGCGGGTGCTCTTTGCGTTCTCGCAGATCCAGTGGGTCAACCTCGCGGCAGTGGTCAGCGTGCCCGAGGGAAGGGCGTCCACCAGCGGCGCCTGCGTTTCGCAGCCGAAATCCAGAGGGGCAGGCACCAGATACAGCGTGCCGGGTCGCGTGGTGCTGCTCATGGCAGCACCAGTCCGGCCGCGCGCAGCATCCTGCAGGTGCGTATGAGAGGCAGGCCGATCAGCCCCGTGGGGTCGTCGCTGTCGATGGCGTCGAGCAGGGCGATGCCAAGGCCCTCGCTTTTGGCGCTGCCGGCACAGTCGTAGGGCTGTTCTGCGCGCAGATAGCGTTCGATTTCATCGTCGCCCAGCTCGCGAAACCGCACCTGGACGCGGGCACTGTCAACCTGTTCAAACCCAGTGGCGGCGCAGACCACGGCAAGCGCGGTATGGAACACCACGGTCTGCCCGCGCATCTGGCGCAGTTGCTCCACGGCGCGCTCATGGTTGCCGGGCTTGCCCAGCACGGTGCCGCGCAGGTCAGCGACCTGGTCGGACCCGATCACGATGGCCTCGGGGTATTGGCCCGATACGGCGCGGGCCTTCGCGCGCGCAAGGCGAAGGGCCAGCGTGCCAGCCGCCTCCCCAGGTGCCGGGGTTTCGTCCACATCCGGAGCTACCGATTCGAAGGGCAGGCCCAGGCGCTCTAGCAATTCTTGACGGTAGCGCGAGCTGGAGCCCAATACCAAGGATCGTCGCAGGGGGGAGGTTGGTTGCATGCGCCGATTCTCTTACACTGCGCCCATGACCAAGGAATTCTCGGCGCAGCGACTCGATGTCAAAGCCTTCGCGCAGGCGGGTGCTCGGCTGGCGGGCCATGACTCCTTGCTCAAGTACACGCGTCTTGCACAGGAAGCCAAAGGCCTGCACCCCGATCTGCTGCTCGACTGGCAGGCCTTTGGCGAGCTGCGAACCGCCCTGGGCGGTATGAACCAGGTGTGGCTGCACTTGAAGGCGCAGGTCAGCTTGCCGTTGGAATGCCAGCGTTGCCTGACGCCTGTGGACATCCCGCTCGAGGTGGATCGTTCGTTCCGATTTGTGGCCGACGAGGCAACGGCACAGGCGCTGGATGACGAGAGCGAGGAGGATTTGCTGGCCATGAGCCGCGAGTTCGATCTGCGCGAACTCATCGAAGACGAGTTGCTCATGGCGCTGCCGGTCGTGCCGAAGCACGAAGAGTGCCCTGCCGCTGTGCCGTTGTCGTCATCCGACGAGGATTTCGAGGAAGCGAACGCCAACCGACCCAATCCGTTTGCGGCACTGGCCGGGCTGCGCAAAGATCGCAAGTCCTGAAGGTCCATCGCGCCGGTCTGGTCCGGAAAGCCTTTTGGGCTATAATGGAAGGCTTCGCGCGAACCCCCTCGAGTCTTAATGGGTGAATCGCGTTTTACCAACCTATTGAAGACCAGGAGCCATCATGGCTGTTCAGCAAAACAAAAAGTCCCCTTCCAAGCGCGGCATGCACCGTTCGCACAACGCCCTGAATGTGCCGGGCATTGCTGTGGAGCCCACCACCGGCGAAACGCACCTGCGTCACCACATCAGCCCCAACGGCTTCTACCGTGGCCGCCAAGTGCTCAAGAACAAGGCGCAAGCCTGATTTTGCTCTGCCCCAAGGCCCGTTGCTACTAAGAACGTAGCGCGGGCCTTTGTTTTGACCGTTGCAATCAACTGCTGGCCCGCATGGCCAGCCGGACAAGTCGCCCATGATCACACTGGCTGTTGACTGCATGGGGGGCGACCATGGCCCCCGCGTCACGCTGGCGGCGTGCCGCCAATTCCTGGACCATCATCCTGATGCCCGTTTGCTGCTTGTCGGCATGGCGGACAGCCTTCAAGCGTTCTCCCACGAGCGGGCCACCATCATTGCGGCCAGTGAGGTCGTTGCCATGGATGACCCGGTAGAAGTGGCGCTTCGTAAAAAGAAGGATTCTTCGATGCGGGTGGCCATCCAGCAGGTCAAGGACGGCTCCGCGTCCGTGGCGGTATCTGCAGGCAACACCGGCGCATTGATGGCTATCGCGCGCTATCTTCTTAAAACGTTGGACGGCATTGACCGCCCGGCCATCGCCACCCAGATGCCCAACGCCGCCGGTGGGGCGACCACAGTGCTCGACCTCGGTGCCAATGTGGATTGCACGGCCGAGCATCTGCTCCAGTTTGCCGTCATGGGTTCGGCGCTGGTGTCGGCGCTCAGCGACCATGGCGAGCCCACCGTGGGCTTGCTCAATATTGGTGAAGAAGCAATCAAAGGCAGCGAAATCATCAAAAAAGCGGGTGAACTGCTGCGTTCTGCTGCCAATTCTGGCGATCTGAATTTTGTCGGCAACGTGGAGGGCAATGACATCTTCAAGGGTGGCGTTGACATTGTCGTCTGTGACGGTTTTGTGGGAAATGTGGCACTCAAGGCGAGTGAAGGGGTCGCCACCATGATCGTTGGTGGTTTGAAGGCGGAGTTTTCTCGCAACATTTTCACGAAAATGGCGGCTGTTGCGGCTTATCCCATCCTAAAAGCGTTCACAAAGCGGATGGACTATCGGCGCTACAACGGCGCAGCCCTGCTCGGACTGCGCGGGCTGGTGTTCAAGAGCCACGGTTCAGCCGACGCCATGGCCTTCGAGCAGGCTTTGAACCGGGCGTATGATGCAGCCCGAAACAACCTGCTCGACCGTGTCCGGGACCGGATTGCGCATGCGGCGCCGCTTCTGGCTCCTGCCGATGCCCAGCCCCGGCCTGAGCTTGCGGCGGCCACACATCCATGAGACGTTACTCCCGCATCACCGGCACCGGCAGCTACCTTCCTCCTCGCCGTCTGACCAACGCCGACCTCGTGGCTGAACTGGCCGAACGCGGTGTGGAAACTTCGGACGACTGGATCGTGGAGCGGACCGGCATTCGGGCGCGCCACTTTGCCGCCCCCGACGTGGCCAGCAGTGATCTCGGTTTGGTGGCTGCGCGCAATGCGCTGGCGGCAGCGGGCGTTCAGGCGTCGGATATCGATCTGATCATCGTGGCCACTTCAACTCCGGACATGGTGTTCCCCTCGACCGCATGCATTCTTCAGCACAAGCTTGGGGCCCATGGATGCCCTGCATTTGATGTGCAGGCGGTTTGCAGCGGCTTTGTCTATGCCCTCTCGGTGGCTGATGCCATGATCCAGACGGGGGCCGCCAACCGTGCGCTGGTGGTGGGCGCAGAGGTCTTCAGCCGCATTCTGGATTTCAAAGACCGCACCACCTGCGTGCTGTTTGGCGACGGTGCCGGTGCTGTGGTGCTGCAGGGGTCGGATACGCCCGGCATCCTGTCAAGCGATCTGCACGCCGACGGCAAGTATGTGGACATTCTTTGTGTGCCTGGCAACGTCTCGGGCGGTGCGGTGCTCGGTGATCCGGTGCTCAAGATGGACGGGCAGGCCGTTTTCAAGCTGGCGGTGGGGGTGCTGGAGAAGGCGGCCCATGCGGCCCTGTCCAAGGCGGGCCTGACCGAGGCCGACATTGACTGGCTCGTGCCGCACCAGGCCAACATCCGCATCATGCAGGGCACGGCCCGCTAGCTCAAGATGTCCATGGACAAGGTGGTCGTCACGGTGGACCAGCATGGCAACACCTCTGCGGCGTCCATCCCGCTGGCGCTGGACCATGCCGTCCGCTCGGGTCAGATCAAGAAGGGCGACACCGTGTTGCTCGAAGGCGTGGGCGGCGGCTTCACTTGGGGTGCTGTGCTACTAAAAATGTAGCATTTAAAGCCCTTGGGGCGTGCGCGAATTGCTGTTTTGATTATCTTTTTTCAGTTTCCATGAAGTCATTTGCATTTGTGTTTCCGGGCCAGGGCTCGCAGGCTGTTGGCATGCTCGATGGCTGGGCGGATCACCCGGCCGTGGTAGATACAGTACGTGAAGCGTCCGACGCTTTGGGTCAAGACATTGGCGCGCTGATCGCCCAGGGGCCCAAGGAGGCGTTGGCGCTGACGACCAACACCCAGCCTGTGATGCTGGTGGCTGGGGTGGCTGCCTGGCGTGTTTGGCGTGCCGAAGGTGGCGCCGACCCGGTGGCGGTGGCCGGGCACTCATTGGGGGAGTATTCCGCGCTGGTCGCCGCCGGGGTGCTCAGCCTGTCCCAGGCCGCGCCGCTGGTGCGGCTTCGCGCGGCTGCCATGCAGGAGGCGGTGCCCGTGGGTGCCGGGGCGATGGCCGCCATTTTGGGCATGGATGCTGCGGGCGTGATCGCCGGTTGCGCCGAGGCAGTGGCCTCATTTGGCGAGGGCTCGCCCGAGGTGGCCGAAGCCGTCAATTTCAATGATCCCTCCCAGACGGTGATCGCCGGAACCCGGGCCGGGATTGACAAGGCCTGCGAGATCCTCAAGGCAGCCGGTGCCAAGCGGGCGCTGCCGTTGCCCGTGTCTGCGCCTTTCCATTCGAGTCTGATGAAGCCAGCGGCCGAGAAGCTGCGAGCCGCCCTGGCGGATGTGGCGCTGGCCGCCCCGAATTTCCCTGTGGTGAACAACGTGGATGTGGCGGTGGTGTCTGATCCCGCTGCCATTCGTGATGCGCTGTACCGGCAGGCGTTTGGCGCCGTGCGCTGGGTGGAATGCGTGCAGGCACTCAAGGCCCGGGGCGTGACACACATCGTGGAAAGCGGTCCGGGCAAGGTGCTTGCGGGCCTGACCCGGCGCATCGACTCTGAATTGGTGGGTGTGGCGCTGTACGACATGGCCTCGCTGGCCGAAACCCGGGAGCTGCTGGCATGATCGAAACATCCTCTTCGGCGCAGGTTGCGCTCGTGACCGGGGCGTCGCGGGGCATCGGCGCAGCGATTGCGCTGGAACTGGCGTCGCGCGGCTACCAGGTCATCGGCACCGCCACCACGGACGAAGGCGCGCAGCGCATCTCCGAGGCGCTTGCCTCCCATTCGGGATGCGGCGGGGCCAAGCTCAACGTGAACGACGGCGCTGCCGTCGAGGCGCTGATCGATACCATCGTCAAGCAGCGGGGCGGCCTGCATGTGCTGGTCAACAATGCCGGCATTACGCGCGACACCCTGGCCATGCGCATGAAGGACGACGACTGGGACGCGGTCATGGACACCAATCTCAAGGCCGTGTTCCGCGCCAGCCGCGCGGCCATCCGTCCGATGATGAAGCAGCGCTTTGGCCGCATCATCAGCATCACCAGCGTGGTGGGTGCGTCCGGTAATCCGGGGCAGGCCAACTATGCGGCCGCCAAGGCGGGCGTGGCTGGCCTCACCCGTGCCCTGGCGCGCGAGCTCGGCAGCCGCCACATCACAGTCAATTGCGTTGCGCCGGGATTTATCGCCACCGACATGACCGACGTTCTGCCCGAGGCCCAGAAGACTGCACTGCTGGCACAGATCCCGCTTGGCCGGCTGGGTACACCGGACGAGATTGCGC
>JBKCTS010000026.1:0-7069 GCA_046318695.1 Acidovorax sp. | reverse complement strand
GCTGTACAGCGTCCACAACATCTGCGCCAGGCCGCTGGCGTCGGCGTGGTTCTCGGCCCAGCTGTAGCCGGCCATGGCCTTCATCCAGTTCAGGTCGGCGCCGGCACAAAAGGCCTTGCCATGGCCGCCCAGCACGATGGCGCGCAGCTGCGGGTCGGCGCCCAGCGCGCTGAAAGCCTGCGTCAGTTCGGCGATGACCTGTTCGTTGAAGGCGTTGCGCACCTCCGGCCGGTTCAGCCAGACCTCGGCCACGAAGGGGCTGGGTCGGCGGATGTCGAGCGTGGGGGCGGTGGGGGTGTCGGACATGGCGGTGGCTTTCAGGGCACGCCGGCGCAGGCGCTGGTGGGCGGCAGGGGTGCGGCCTGGGCTTCTTCGCGGCGGTAGTCTTGGGCGGGCAGCAGGCGGTCTTCGCTGGGCAGCAGCGGTTGGCCGGCCCGCAGGCGCTGGCACAGGGCCTGGGCGCGGGCGGCCAGGGCTTGTGCGCGTTCTGGCGTGGGTGGGTGCGTGGCCGAACCGGCCGCGGCATCTTGCCAGCCGGCCAGGCGCTGCGGTGCTTGGGCAAACAGGCGCGCCGCTGCTGCAGGGTCGTAGCCCGCGCGCAGCGCGAGCAGCTGGCCCAAGCCGTCGGCGTCGAGTTCGCGTTGCTGCGGGCTGGTCGGCGTTTCGGCATGCGGCTCGGGCAGCCTGTCGAGCATGTGCTGCACCGCCGCGGCCAGAGGCTGGACCTGGGCGCGGTCCAGTGCGTTCCAGCGCGCGTGGCCCAGCGCGAAGTGGGCGAACTCGTGGCCCAACACGGCGGCCAGTTCGTCGGCGCTGACCTTGGACAAAAAGCCGGGGCTCACCACCACATGATCCAGCAGGTTGACCGCCAGCGCCTGGTCAGCCGGCAACACGGTCACCGTCAGCGTGCACACGCGCCGTCCATCGGCCCGCAACTCGGTGGCCCTGCCACACCAGGGCGCGGCGGCCAAGGCCAGGCGCGCGTGCACCTCGTGCAGCGGCGTTTCTTCGGCCGCCCCAGCCGGCGCCGCCAATGCTGCGGCCCACGCCACCAAGGCCGCCACCAGGCTTTGGCGCCCAGGCTTCAAACCACCGCCCCCAGCGGAACGGCGGGCCCCGACGATTCGGCCGCCAACAGGTGCATCAGGTCCAGCTCAGGCGCCGGTTGGCCCAGTTGGGTGAGCGCCGCGCTCACCTGGCCGCGGTGGTGCGTGCCGTGGTTGAACATGTGCAGCAGCGTGGCGGCGAACGGGAAAGACACCGGCGTGCCATCGCGCTTGCGGTAGTCCAGCCGGCCCACCAGGCGGGCTTCTGACCACTGCGCCAGCAGCGGCGCCCAGGCGTCGGCGCCGTCCTGCAGGCGCTGGGCCAGGCGTTGGCGGTCGCTCTCCAGCTCGGTGTCCAGCGCCAGCGTGGGCGACAGGCCTTCGGCGAAACGCGGGCGCCACAGCGCGTGTTCGGCCACCAGCAGGTGGTTCAGCGTGCCGTGCACACTGCCAAAGGCCAGGCCCAACGGGCGGCGGTAGTCGGCGTCCGGCAAGGCCGCCACCGCGGCCAGCAGGCGCCGCGTGGCCCAGGCGTTGTAGCGCGCCAGCAGCTCCAGCTGTTCGCGCAGCGGCGAGCGGTCCAGCGCCTTCAGCAAGATGACGCTGCGGTAGTGCTTGCCGGCCCACTGCGTGTGCCCCACCAGCTGGAAACCCAGGCGTGCGTACATGGCGCGCAGCGCGGTGGCGGGCTCGGCCGTGTCCAGCGCCAGGCGGCGGTAGCCGCGCTGGCGCGCCCAGTCTTCGCAGGCCGCCACCAGGCGGCTGCCCAGGCCACGGCCTTGGTGGTCGGGGTGCACGGCGAACTGGTGGAAGTGGGCGGTGTCGCGGTCGCGGAACCAGGGCTGGTCGCCCGACCAGCTGCCCTCACCTTCGCCGTAAGGCCCACACACGGTGACGGTGCCCACCAGCTGGCCGTCTTGTTCGGCCACAAAACACTGGCCCTCGGCCACGCGTTTGGCCGTCATCTCCGGGGTCTGGGTGGCGGCGGTGAAGTTCATGCCGGCGGCGGCCAGCGGCGCGTAGGCGCGGTGCAGCAGGCGCGTCATGGCCTCGAAGCTGTCGCGCGCGGCGCGGTGTCGGATTTCGATGTCGTACACAGGCATGGGGCAATCCACCAAGGCTGGGCCAGCGCAAGCGCCGATTACATGCGGAACACGCCGAACTGCGGCCGGTCGGGGATGGTGGCGTTCAGGCTGGCGCTCAGGCCCAGGGCCAGCACGCGGCGCGTGTCGGCGGGGTCGATGACGCCGTCGTCCCACAGGCGGGCGCTGCTGTAGTACGGGTGGGCCTGGTGGCCGAACTGGTCGAGGATGGGCTGCTTGAAAGCCGCTTCCTGCTCGGCCGTCCACTGCCCGCCCTTGGCCTCGATGCCGTCGCGCTTGACGGTGGCCAGCACGCTGGCGGCCTGTTCGCCGCCCATCACCGAGATGCGCGCGTTCGGCCACATCCACAGGAAGCGTGGTGAGTAGGCGCGGCCGCACATGCCGTAGTTGCCCGCACCAAAGCTGCCGCCGATGATGACGGTGAACTTGGGCACCGTGGCGGTGGCCACCGCCGTGACCATCTTGGCGCCGTGCTTAGCAATGCCCTCGGCCTCGTACTTGCGCCCGACCATGAACCCGGTAATGTTCTGCAGAAAGATCAGCGGCACGCGGCGCTGGCAGCACAACTCGATGAAGTGAGCGCCCTTCATGGCCGATTCGCTGAACAGCACGCCGTTGTTGGCCAGAATGCCCACCGGCTGCCCTTCGATGTGCGCAAAGCCGGTGATCAGCGTGGCGCCGTAGCGCGCCTTGAACTCGTCGAACTCGCTGCCGTCGACGATGCGCGCGATGACCTCGCGCACGTCATAGGGCTTGCGCGCGTCGGTGGGCACGATGCCGTGCAGTTCGCGGGCGTCGAACAGCGGGGCGCGCGGCGCAGCCAGACGCATCTGCTCTGGCTTGCGCCAGTTGAGGTTGGCAACGATGGAGCGGGCGATGGCCAACGCGTGGGTGTCGTTGTCGGCCAGGTGGTCGGCCACGCCCGACAGGCGGGTGTGCACGTCGCCACCGCCCAGGTCTTCGGCGCTCACCACCTCGCCAATGGCGGCTTTCACCAGCGGCGGCCCGCCGAGGAAGATGGTGCCTTGCTGGCGCACGATGATGGTCTCGTCGCTCATGGCGGGCACATAGGCGCCGCCCGCCGTGCACGACCCCATGACCACGGCGATCTGCGCGATGCCCATGGCACTCATGTTGGCCTGGTTGAAGAAGATGCGGCCGAAGTGCTCGCGGTCCGGGAAGACCTCGTCCTGGTTGGGCAGGTTGGCGCCGCCGGAGTCCACCAGGTAGATGCAGGGCAGGCGGTTTTGCGCGGCCACCTCCTGCGCGCGCAGGTGTTTTTTGACCGTCATGGGGTAGTAGGTGCCGCCCTTGACCGTGGCGTCGTTGCACACCACCATGCAGTCCACGCCGCTCACGCGGCCAATGCCCGCGATGACCCCCGCGCAGGGCGCATCGTTGTTGTACATGTTGAGCGCGGCCAGCGGGGCCAGCTCGAGGAACGGCGTGCCAGGGTCCAGCAGCATCTGCACGCGCTCGCGCGGCAGCAGTTTGCCGCGTGCGGTGTGCTTGGCGCGGGCGGCTTCCCCGCCTCCCTGGGCCACCTGGTCGAGCCGGGCGCGCAGGTCAGCCACCAGCGCGCGCATGGCGGCAGCATTGGCCAGAAAGTCTGCCGAGCGGGCGTTGAGATGGGTGTCAAGAATCATCGAGGCTCCGTCGAATGTCGTGTCTTTGTGGTGGCGCCCGAAACAGCCAAGGGGATCATCGATTCGAGCAGTGCTTTGTTCTTCGAACCCCGGCAAATCCCGCAGGTCGTCGCGAACCTTGAACGGCAGGATCCTGCCGGTCCACCAGCGGTGCGGATGCGGTTGCACTCATCATGGGTTGGGTCTCCTCGGTCATCCAGCCCTGCGCCATGGGCGGTCTGCGGGCGGCGAACCGTAAGCATAGAAGCCTGCGCCCCCGGAGGGTGGACACAATGGTTGCAAATCGCGCCACCACTGGCACACTCTGCGACGTGACGCCCCCCACCCCATTTGCTGCCCCGCAAGCCACGCCCACCACCGCCCCTGCGGCCACCCCCATCGCCTTTGTGCGAGCCATTGCGCTGGCCTATGAACGGCGTGGCCTGAGCCCTGCGCAGGCGCTGGCACAGGCACAAATTGCGCCGCAACTGCTGCGCAACGACCGCGCGCGCATCACCGCCTGGCAGATGGAGCGCATCTCCGATGTCGCCATGCAGGAGCTGGACGACGAGGCCCTGGGCTGGTTCAGCCGCCGCCTGCCCTGGGGCAGCTACGGCATGCTGGCACGCGCCAGCATCAGCTCGCCCACGCTGCGGGTGGCCCTGGCCCGCTGGTGCCGCCACCACGGCCTGCTGGCAGACGACATTGCCCTGCACCTCACCACCGCAGGCGACACTGCCACCCTGGCCATCACCGAGGCCCGCGACCTGGGCGCGCTGCGCGAGTTTTGTCTGGTGTCGGTGCTGCGCAATGCGCATGGGCTGGCGTGCTGGCTGGTGGACTCGCGCATTCCGCTCATCGCGGCTGAATTTGCGTTTGATGCACCACCGCATGCCGATGCGTATGCCGTGCTGTTCCGCAGCCCCGCCACCTTTGGCGCACCGCGCACCGCCCTGCACTTTGACGCCCGCTACCTGCACCTGCCCCTGCGCCGCGACGAACAGGCCCTGCGCCAGATGCTGCAGCACGCCCTGCCCCTCACGGTGCTGCACTACCGCCGCGACCGCCTGCTGGTGCAGCGCGTGCGCCAGCTGCTGGCCGCCCCCCTGCCGGGCCAGCCCGCCCACGCCCTGCCCCAGCACAGCGCCGAATCCCTGGCCGCGCTGCTGCATGTATCGCCGCGCACGCTGCACCGGCAGCTCAAGGAAGAAGGCGCCACGCTGCAGGGGCTGAAAGACGAGGTGCGCCGCGCCCGCGCGGTAGAGCTGCTGCACCGCACGCAGCGGCCCATCAAACAGGTGGCCGAGGCGGCGGGGTTTCTGAACGAAAAGAGCTTTATCCGGGCGTTTCGGGGGTGGACGGGGCAGTCGCCGGCGGAGTTTCGGAGGACGCAGCGGGCGTGAGAGCCCAGCGGGCAGTCAGTTTGGCCAATGTGGTGTTGCGCTGTACATTGCAGCGCAGCGCGCAAACACTCACTGGTGCAACCATCCATCCGCTCATCATCGCTTATGGTTCCACGCGACTTTGACACAAAAGAGTCTCAGGTACGGCCGGTCTTCCGGGGCCTTGGGGTACTGTTGCTCTGCGCTATGGCAGTCATGCTGATTGCGGAATCGGTGCCACTTGTCACAACCCCGGGTCCAGTGGAGGTCGTATGTACCACACAAACCCGCAAGTTTGCATGCGAACTCGGTGCCGCGATCGTCCGGTCAATACCAGCCAATGCACAACGAACCTTACTGGGCTTGACTGGTCTTGCCTTAACGGCAGGAGTTTTTTGGCTAATTTGGGTATCTGTTTGGCGCAAGGCGCGGTAAGACGCCTTTTGCGGTTGCATGCCCATGCTTGGAACGCACAATCCGCACATCAAGCGACAGCTGCTTGGGGCCGAACCCGAAGCACACTAAGCTGCGAGAAATGACAGCAAGCGAGCCAACGCCAACAGTTCTTCCATGCTCCACCTCCACCACTGCATCAGCGCCCGCTCTTTCCGCCCCCTGTGGATGCTGGAAGAGCTGAAATTGCCCTACAAGCTTCACATGCTCCCCTTCCCGCCGCGCGCCAAGGCGCGGTGGTTTCTGGACGAGAACCCGCTGGGCACGGTGCCGCTGCTGGTGCAGGGCGATGTGCGCATGACCGAATCGGCGGCCATGTGCCAATACCTCGCTGCCACACACCCCGATGCGGGGCTGGACGTGGCGCCCACGCACCCGGCCTATGGCGCCTACCTGAACTGGCTGCACATGAGCGATGCCACGCTGACCTTTCCGCAGACGCTGGTGCTGCGCTATGGCCGCTTTGAGCCCGCAGACCGCCTGCAACCGCAGGTGGTGGAGGACTACCGCCGCGGTTTTCTGGCCCGACTGCGCTCGGTAGAAACGGCCCTGATGCGCAGCGACAGCGGCTACCTATGCGCGGGCCGCTTCACAGCGGCAGATGTGGCGGTGGGGTACGCGCTGCTGCTCGCCCAACACCTGGGCTTGCACGAACAGTTTGGACCGGCCACGCAGGCCTACTGGCAACGTCTGCAGCAGCGGCCCGGCTATCAGCAGGCCATGGCAGCGCAGTTACAGGCGGCCGAAGACCAGGGAGTGCCGGACACCCCGGCGCCTGATATGCGGCCCTGAGCGGCAGGGGCGCGTTGTACCTGCGCCGTTTTCACGCCTGCGCTCTAGACGACGCGCCCCCTACCTTTCGGGCTGAGCCTGTCAAAGCTCTGTGCTGCGCTTCGACAAGCTCAGCGTGAACGGTTTTGGGTGTGGTCTCAGCGTGAACGGTTTTGGGTGTGGTCTCAGCGTGAGCGGTTGTGGGTGTGGTCTCAGCGTGAGCGGTTTTGGGTGCGGTGAGCACGGACAAGATCGGGCTGGCACTTGTCCAACGTCATGCATTCTTGTAGCCATTTCCTCACCGTTCGGGCTGAGCCTGTCGAAGCCCTGCGCTGCGCTTCGACAGGCTCAGCGTGAACGGTTTTGGGTGTGGCTCAGCGTGAGCGGTTGTGGGTGCGGTCTCAGCGTGAACGGTTTTGAGTGCGGTGAGCGCGGACAAGAACGCATGGCGCTTGTCCAGCGCCATGCGTTCTTGTAGCCATCTCCTCACCGTTCGGGCTGAGCCTGTCGAAGCCCTGCGCTGCGCTTCGACAGGCTCAGCGTGAACGGTTTTGGGTGTGGTCTCAGCGTGAACGGTTTTGGGTGCGGTGGGCGCGGACAAGAGCGGGCTGGCGCTTGTCCAACGCCATGCATTCTTGTAGCCATTTCCTCACCGTTCGGGCTGAGCCTGTCGAAGCCCTGCGCTGCGC
>JBKCTS010000025.1:0-13263 GCA_046318695.1 Acidovorax sp. | reverse complement strand
CCCTTGGTCAGGCAGCTCCACCCTGGAGGGGCTGCAGAAGGTCAAGGGCGATGGTGGCGTGATCGACGGGGTGCTCTCTGCCATCTGGGACCTGGAGGCACAGGGCCAGGTGGTGCGCCAACTGGCTGTGGTGGAGGATGTCACCGAGAAAAAGCGACTTGCCGAGCGCAGCCACTTTGCCGAGCATGACGCACTCACCGGCCTGCCCAACAGGGTGCTTTTGACCGACCGACTGGAGCGGCTGTGCGCCCATCACCAGCGCCACGGCGGGCAGTTCGCCGTGGCCTTCATCGACCTGGATCATTTCAAGAAGATCAACGACACCTACGGCCATGATGCGGGCGACCTGCTGCTCAAGGCCGTGGCGGCGCGCTTGCAGGCGGCGCTGCGAACGTTAGACACCGTGGCCCGCCTGGGGGGGGACGAGTTCGCCTTGCTGCTTCCGGCAATGGAAGACCGGGGCGCCTTGGAGCGGCTGGCAAAAAAAGTCTTGGAGCACGTCGCGCAGCCCTGCACCCTGGGGGAGGCGCCAGACGCTCCCGTCGTGGAAGTGGCTTGCAGCGTGGGGTTTGCACTTTACCCCGAGCATGGCCAAGACGCAGCGGCCCTGCTCCTGCGCGCCGACCAGGCCATGTATGTCTCCAAGCGCGGAGGGCGCAACCGATGGACGCTCTTCAGCCCAGAGGGCGGCTCGGGTGGGATGCCGGTGGCCGCGCCGAAAGCCAACTGAGGCGCGGGGGGGTGACCGGCAGCCGGTGCGCCCTTGCCCGTCGAATCGATCGATCAGAGCCTCACGTTTTGCGTTGATGGTCGTGCCTGTGCGGCGAATGCCCGCCCCAGTCGTCGCATTTGCAACCAACGATTTCCCATGCTGATCGGCTCCAGGGAAGCTCTGCATCGCTCCCTACGGTCTGCGCTGGCACGGGCTCGGGCAGTCCACTGCGTTGCTTTTTTCTTGCCAGTAGCAGGGCAGTTGGCTGCATACATTGCCTTGCGGCCTATCCCGATTGACACCAGCGCATCCTCGCGAGGGTGGTGCAGGGGCTCCCTGGCCGTCTCTGAACCGGACAATCCGGGCCGATCAAGCGAGGTCAAATCTCGTCAATGGCAGTCGATAAGGGGGCGGCTTCACCCGCCCGGTCAGCGATGGAAAAGCGATCGTCCGTACGGGTGTAAAAACTGGCCCCGAAACGGGCGATAGGCCGATAGTCCCGCAAGTTGACACGCCAGGTCTCTGTGTCAATCAACCCGTCCCGGGCGGCCATCCACTTGATGCGACCGATGAAAACGTAGCGGCTGGGCGTTTCCAGCTTCTCGTGCAGTACACATTCAAAGGCGATAGGGGCTTCTGAAATACGAGGCGGTGCCACACAGTAGGAGGGCACCGGCGTCAATCCCACGGCGGCGAGCTCGCTCACATCGGACGGAAAAGCTTCTCCACAGGCATGCATCTTCTCTGCCATGGGCTCGTCCGACATGTGGACTACAAATTCGCCGCTTGCGAGGATGTTGGCCGCCGTGTCCTTGAGTCGGCCATCAGCCAGGCGATTGATGCTGACCATGAGGATGGGCGGGTCCTCCCCGATCATGTTGAACATGGAAAACGGCGCCGCATTGGCGACACCGTTCCTGCCCAGAGTGGTCACCAAGGCGATTGGCCGGGGCACGATGAGACTGGCCATCAGCTTGTAGCGCTGGTAGCTGGTGATCTCTTCAAAGTTAACTTCGGTCAAAAAGTGCGGTCCTGATGTAATTTTTGAAGCGACTCACGAAACAACAAAGGCGATGAACCCAGTCTCAATTCACTGGAGGTTCACCGCCTTTGGGCCGCATGTGGGTCAAACAATCACTTCAACATTTGCCCGCTTTGCGACGGCTGTCCAATTGCTGATTTGGGACTGTATCAGCTTGACGAAGTCGTCGCCCAAGACCGGTGTCTTGCGCGCGAGGGTCTGGATGTCCTCCAGACGAGCGGCGATATCGGGTTTGGACAGGATCTCCGGGATCAAGGCCGTCACACGCTGCACGATCGGTGCGGGCAAATTCTTGGGTGCCGAAAGGCCCAGCCACTGCGAGCCAGTGAGCGAGGGTAAGCCCTGCTCCGCAAAGGTCGGGATATTGGGCAGGCCAGGCAGTCGCTGGGGCGTGGAGACGGCCAATGCCCGCAGCGTGCCGCCTTTGAGCTGGTTGACGTTGGTGGTCACCGGATCGAACACACTGTCGATTTGACCGCCCATCAGATCCTGAATGGCTGGAGCGCTGCCCTGGTACGGGACATGATCATGCTCGTTAGCCTTGCCATCGATCTTGAGAAGTTCGCCGAACAGATGGTTTGCGGATCCAATGCCGGAAGAGCCGTAACGGTGCGGCTTGGTTTTCGCCGCGTTCACGTACTCAGACAGGTTTTGGTAGGGCGAGTTACCCCGCACCAGCAAGAGCATCGGCGCTTCCACCAGCATGCCCATGTGTGTGAAGTCACCCACCGGGTCAAATGGCATCGAACGGCGCGTGGCGGTCGCATAAACATGCACCGAAGCATGGCTGACCAGTAGCGAGTATCCATCGGCTGGCTGGCGTGAGGCGTATTCGGTACCAATCAGGCCTCCGGCTCCGGGGCGGTTTTCCACCACCACACTTTGCGACAAGGCCTGTGACAAATGGGGCGCCATCAGACGGGCAATGGTGTCGACCAGACCGCCGGGCGGGTACTGGCAGATGAGCCGGACAGGGCCTCGTGTGGGCCAGGCAGCAGACTGGGCATGTACCCAGGGGGCTGCGAGCGCAGCGGCGCCTGCTGAGAGAAGGTCGCGACGTTTCATGGGAATTCTCCTGAGTTGATGCAATATGACCAAGGCGATGGCATGGACATTTGCCGCTTTGCATCAACCGTGCCAGGCATTTCTTTTGCGGACGCAGTTCAAAGGCACGAAAAATGCCTGAACAGCGAGCGATGCATGCGCTCACTTGGGGCTTGGCGCCCATAACGCGGCATTTAGTCTCCGGGACGTTTGTCCTTGCACCATCTTGGCACCCAACGTCACTCAACTCTGCGCCCATACCGCCATGAATCCTCCAATTGCACGCAAACTGCTGGTGATCAACCCCAACACCAATGCCCTGACCACTCAGCGGCTACAGGAGACCTTGCGCCCGCAGGTGCCCGGGAGTGTTGAACTGGACTTCACCACAGCGGGTTTTGGTTCTCACTACATTGCCTGCGAATCGAGCCATGCGGTGGCAGCCCACGCCTGCTTGCAGGCTTGGGCGGATCATCGCTTGACTCAGCCTGGGCAAATCGATGGTGTGTTGATCGGTTGTTTTGGCGACCCGGGTTTGTTTGCATTGCGCGAGGCCTGCGCTCGCCCCGTGACCGGACTTGCTGAAGCCTCCTTCATCCTGGCGGCCCAGCGCGGGGCGTTTGCCATCGTGACCGGGGGCGCGCGCTGGAAGCCCATGCTGCAGCGGCTGGCGCACTCGCTGGGCTACGGACACCTTCTGCGCCATATCGAAACTGTGGCGCCCAGCGGGGCAGAGCTTCAAGCTGACCCCCACATGGCCATGCGGTGCCTGGCCGACGCCTGCTCCAAAGCTGCATCGTCGGGGGTAGAAACCGTTATTCTCGGCGGAGCAGGGCTGGCCGGGTATGCACAAGGTTTGCGCTCCCAATGCCCCGTGCCGCTGATCGATAGCGCAGAGGCGGGCCTGCAGGTATTGCTGCAAAACCTTGCGCCAACAGCGCCTTATGTTGGCGACGGCATTTTTGCGCAATGGCGCGGCATGACCCCGGCAATCATGCAGATACCAGAGCGCTCGTAACGTGCCAGACACACATGCAATGCTCGGTGGGGCCGGCCTTGAAGGCTCCCCCCGCAGAAGACGCAGAGCCACCTGCGCCAGCAGCCCGACTCAAACCTTGTTCGGTATCACGTCCTCCTGACCTTTTTGCCCTTGCACGGTCCGGGTGACGAAACGTCTAAGGGCTGCTTCTTCCACATGAAGAGGTCGTTCAATCATCGCTGCTACGGCAAAGCAGCCGCACGCGGGTCGGGGGGCAAATTTCTCGGTTCTTCAGGCGTGTTCGCCAGTTTGGCGCGGCATGCGGCCGGTTCGCAGGGCATATGCCCAGTCAGGGCGTCCGCGTTGATCGGCCAGTGTGGCCATGGATTCATGGTCGTAGGGCACGCTGATGAGTTCGCACACCCAACCGTGCCTGTTTTTGTGGACCACGGCATATCTCGCGTCCGGGCTTCCGTTCTCCACCCGGTGATAACGCGACCTGGGATACATGTGGTCGTCATCGTAGGCCGGCAGCCCCACGCTGCCAGGGTTGACGATCAGTAGTCCGGACGGCAATTTCACGGTCCGTGCCACATGGCTGTGGCCGCAGGCTAGAAGGGTGATGTGGGTGGGGATGTGGTGGCCCAGTCGTTCGAGAATTTCATCGGTGGAGGACAGTTGCACAACTTCTTCGATCGGCGTTTCGAGCAGGTACTCAACGTCGCTGCGTGGATTGCCGTGACACAGCGCCACATCGGGGGCCAACAGATCGGGCCAACGTTGCCCTCGGTGCAGGGCTGCATCACACGAGTCGGCGTGACTTCCAAGCCATAGCTTGTCGGTCTCGCTCAACTGCCCGCTGGCGAAGGCGTCAGAGGCGCTTTGGCGCTCCAGCGGCAGGCGTAGCACCTGGCGTTCGTGGTTTCCCGCTACGTGTAACCAGGCAAGGGCTCGCAGCCGATGTGCCGTCTCTGCCGGTAGTAAAGGCCCGCTGAGGGTGTCGCCAAGGTTGACCACCTGGTCAATCTGCCGGTTCTCAAGGTCTCCAATGACCGCCTCCAGGGCAGCAAGATTGCCGTGGATGTCTGAGACAAGAGCTAATCGCATGCGGGTCACCTTTGGCGTGGTGGGATTTGAGTGCGCGACTGGGGCGCGCTGGCGGCTTGCGGCGTGTCAGGTATCTCGCGCAGCAGCCGCACGCCAACCAGTGTGTAGCGCGTCTGGGGGCTGTTCCAGTTGCGGTAGCCGCAGCGGGCGTAGAAAGCCCATGTGTGCCATGAGCCACCGCGCCGCACACGCACTGCGCCATCAGCCGGGCCCAGGGGGTCGGCAGCCGGTGATTCGGCGTAGTAGGTATCGCCATGCCAGTCGGAGACCCATTCCCAGGCATTGCCCAGCATGTCGTGCAGGCCAAATGCGTTCGGCGCGTAGCTGCCCACCGGGGCCGTGAACGCGTGGCCGTCGCTGGCGACCAGCGCGTGCTGCTTCCAGTGGGGCCAAAAAGCGGCGGCATCCCGGTCGAAGATGTTGGCGTGCGCGGCAAGGGCCTGCGGGTCGTCGCCGTGGGGGTAACGCGTGCGGGTGCCGGCGCGGCAAGCGTATTCCCACTCGGCCTCGGTGGGCAGGCGGTAGCGGTGGCCCTCGGTGCGGCTGAGCCACGCGGCAAGCGCTTGCGCGTCGTTCCAGGTGACGTTGACCACAGGATGGTCATCGGTCTGCAAAAAGCCGGGGTTCTCCCAGGAATAGCGCTTATCGCGCCCCTCAAACGCATCACCGCGCGCCGAAGCCGCAGGGTCGTACTGGGCGTTGTAGCCGTAGCCACCCGTGCCGTCGGCGATCGACTCGGGCTGGTAGCCCGATGCCTGCAAAAACCGGCGGAACTGGCCCACCGTGACTTCGTGCTGCCCCAGGTAAAACGGCTGGCGGATGGCCACGGTGTGCGCCGGGCCTTCGTCGGTCAGCTCGGTGAAGCGCGTGCTCTCCAGCTGCGGGAAAGCCTGCGCGAGCGCCTGCGGACGTTCCGGCCCGCCCATCGTGAAGCTGCCTGCCGGAACGCGCACAAAATGCATGCCCAGGGCATTGGTCCAGGTGGCGCCTGCTGCTGCGGGCTTGGCGCGCGGCCCTGTCCCGGCGTGCAGTACGCAGGACGCGCACAGCAGGATCAGCAGGGACGGGAGTTTCATGGGTACCTCTGGTGGCGGGCAGGCCGTGGACGCTGGCACCTGGGCCCGGTGGCCGCCTGCGCGCAGCCGTTTTCTCACAGTCCACCGACGCGAAAACGTCTAGGTTGGTTTCAGTCGGAGAAATTCAGCATTTTTAAGCGGTCTGCGCTTGCTGTAACTGAGTTTGTTGCTACATTGTTAGGAGCGTTTGATGTCAGTCAGCGCCTGCCGCGTCAGCCAGAGCCTCGAGCGCAGCCAGCACGTCGGTCTGTGTCACGTCATCGACAGGGGCCAGGCGGGCGGCCAGCGCCTGCAGGGCTTTGGCCGTGTCCTTTTGCAGCTGGCCGATGGCCTGACCGGCATCCTTGGGGGCATCAAAGCCGTGGCTTTGCAGCAGCAGGCGGCCGTCTACCCCAATGAGCTTGAAGTAGAACTTGCCATCGGCCTCGCGGTATTGCTTGAACGAGGGCCGCGCTGCCTTGGCCGCCTTGGCGGGTTGGGCGGTCGCACTGGCCTGCACCAGGCTGCGCAGGCCCACGGCGCTACGCAGTTCGCGCATGAAGGGGGTGGCCAGTGCGCGTGCGCGTTCAGCGCCGGCCAGCAGGGTCTTTTCGATGCGGGTGGGGTGATGAATGAGTTCTTCGTACTGGGCACGCATGGGGGCGATCACCTGGTCCACGCGCTCGAGCAGCAGCTCTTTGGCGTCGCCCCAAGCAATGCCCTCGGCGTAGGCTTTGCGTAGGGCCACGGTCTCATCGGGCGAGGCAAAGGCCTGGTAGATCTGGAACAGCGCAGAGCCCTCCACCTCTTTGGGTTCGCCCGGCATACGCGAGTCGGTCAGGATGCCGCCGATCAGCTTTTTAAGCTGTGAGCGCGAGCTAAAGAGCGGGATGGTGTTGTCGTAGCTCTTGCTCATCTTGCGGCCATCGAGCCCCGGCAGGGTGGCGACATGGTCGTCGATGGCCGCTTCAGGAAGCACAAAGTGCTCGCCGTACAGGTGGTTGAAGCTGGCTGCCATGTCGCGTGCCATCTCGATGTGCTGGATCTGGTCGCGGCCGACGGGCACCTTGTGGGCCTTGAACATCAGAATATCCGCGCCCATCAGCACGGGGTACATGAACAGGCCTGCCGTCACGCCATCGTCAGGCTCGCGACCGCCGGCGGTGTTTTTGTCCATGCTGGCCTTGTAGGCGTGGGCGCGGTTGAGCATGCCCTTGCCGGTCACGCAGGTCAGCAGCCAGGTCAGTTCGGGAATTTCGGGGATGTCCGACTGGCGGTAGAAGGTGACCTGCTCGGGGTCAAGCCCTGCGGCCAGCCAGCTGGCGGCGATCTCCAGCGTGGAGCGCTGGATGCGCGCTGGGTCCTCACATTTGATAAGTGCGTGGTAGTCCGCCAGAAAGTAAAAGCTCTGCACGCCGGGTGTCAGGCTCGCTGCCACTGACGGGCGCATGGAGCCGACAAAGTTGCCCAGGTGGGGCGTGCCCGTGGTGGTAATGCCGGTGAGAAAGCGTGTGGTGCTCATGGAAACGTATGCAGTCGGTCAACAGGAAAAGGGGTCGATCTCGGCAACCAGGTCGTGGCGAGCTCAGCGCAGCAATGCCGTGAGCGGAGTCAGCAGAACGTCAATCACGCCGTAGCCCAGGGTCATCAGCGGGCGCAGCCAGATTGCCCCCACCACTCCAGCGATCACCAGGCCCATCACGATGAAGAACCCCCAGGGCTCGATCCTCGCCACCGCATGGGCCTGTTTCCAGGGCAGCAGTCCCACCAGGATGCGACCACCATCCAGAGGCGGTAGTGGGAACAGGTTGAAGGCCCACATGACCAGGTTGACCAGTACCCCGGCACGCGCCATCTCCAGAAAAAACCGCTCGTCCACCCCGAATCCCACCAGGTATACGAGCACCACGGCCCATGCGATGGCCTGGACGAAGTTGGACGCCGGTCCCGCCAACGCCACCCACACCATGTCCCGCTTGGGGTTGCGCAGGTTGCCAAAGTTGACCGGTACAGGCTTGGCGTAGCCAAACAGGAAGGTTCCAGAGGTTGCGAAATACAGCAGGATCGGCATCAGGATGGTGCCGACGGGGTCGATGTGACTGATCGGGTTGAGCGTGATACGCCCCAGCATGTAGGCCGTGTTGTCGCCAAAGTGGCGTGCGGCGTAGCCGTGGGCGGCCTCGTGCACGGTGATTGCAAACAGCACAGGCAGTGCGTAGATCAGAACGGTCTGGATGAGGTTGGATGTGTCCACCTCCAGATTGTCGCCCAAGGCGTGCGTGCCCTGGGGCGAGAAGTGCAGCGGGAAGGCTGGGGGTGGGACAATGGCACGATGCATCCCAAAGTTCTCCTTGATGCCTGCGCCGAGTTGGTCAGGCTCACCCTCACGTTTGAGCACCCCGCCGACGCGGTGGTGTCGCGCTTCTTTCGCGACCACCGGGGCTTGGGCCCGCGCGAGCGCGCCACGCTGGCCGAGACGGTGTACACCGTGCTGCGCAAGAAGCTGCTGTTTGACCACATGGCGCCCTCGGGCTCGGGCCCCAAGGAACGCCGCCTGGCCATCCTCGGATTTCATGGCCCGCGTGATTTCCTCAAAAGCGCTCTGACCGAGCAGGAAAAAAGCTGGCTGGACCAGTGCGATGCCATCAAGCCAGAAGACCTGATGGAGCGCCACCGGCACAACCTTCCCGAGTGGCTGGTCAAGCCGCTCAAAGACCAGCTCGGCGATGATTTTTGGCCCCTGGTTGAGAGCCTCGGGCAGAGCGCGCCGCTGGATCTTCGCGTAAATGCTCTCAAGGACAAGCGCGCCGATGTGCAAAAGGAGCTGGCCAAGGCGGGCATCAAGGCCACCCCCACGCCCTATTCACCGTGGGGGCTGCGCATTCAAGACAAGCCCGCGCTGACCAAGCTCGATGCATTCACCCGCGGCGCCATCGAGGTGCAGGACGAGGGCTCGCAGCTACTGGCGCTCCTGCTGGATGCCAAGCGCGGCGAGATGGTGGTCGATTTTTGTGCGGGCGCGGGCGGCAAGACGCTCGCGATTGGCGCCAGCATGCGCAGTACCGGGCGGCTGTATGCCTTTGATGTGTCAGCGCACCGGCTCGATGCCTTGAAGCCACGGCTTGCCCGCAGCGGGCTGTCCAACGTGCACCCGGCCGCCATTGCCCACGAGCGCGATGACCGCGTCAAGCGCCTGGCAGGCAAGATCGACCGTGTGCTGGTTGATGCTCCCTGCTCGGGCTTGGGCACACTGCGGCGCAACCCCGACCTCAAATGGCGGCAGTCGGCCCAATCGGTGGAGGAACTGGTGGGCAAGCAGACGGCCATTTTGGCCAGTGCTGCCCGCCTGCTCAAGCCCGGGGGGCGGCTGGTATATGCCACCTGCAGCATCCTGCCGCAGGAAAACGAAGCCATCGCCGCGGCGTTCAGCGCCGAGCACAGCGATTTCGAGTTGCTCGATGTGGGCGCGCTGCTGGAGCAGCTCAAGGTGCCGGACGCCGCCAGCCTGTGCGTGGGCGACGGCGCGGGCGGAACCTACCTGCGCCTGTGGCCGCACCGGCATCAGACGGACGGATTTTTCGCCGCCGCCTGGGTCAAAAAAGGCTGACGCAGGCAGGGTCCGCAGCGCTGACTTCTTCGCGCAGCGCGCTGCCTGAAGAATTTCGTGGTGCCTCTCCAAAGGCGTTAAACCAGCACAAAGCCATGGATAACGCTGAACTACGGATCGCGCACGCCCTCTAAAATGAAAGCGCCGATGCGTCGGCGGGCGGTTGGTCTTGTAGTGAAGGTTTTTTGATGATGCTGTTACCCGACTGGGCTGTGTTGAACGCCGCGATTGACTGGCTGGGCCATGGCCTGGTTGACTTGGCCTGGTGGCAGATTGTTCTGTACACGCTGGCCACCACCCACATCACCATTGCGGCGGTCACGATCTTCCTGCACCGCACGCAGGCCCATCGATCGCTCGATCTGCATGCCATTCCCTCGCATTTCTTCCGGTTCTGGCTATGGATCGCAACCGGTATGGCCACCAAGGAATGGGTGGCCATCCACCGCAAGCACCACGCCAAGTGCGAGACGGCTGACGACCCCCACAGCCCCCAGACCCGCGGCCTTGACACCGTGATGTGGCGCGGCGCCGAGCTGTACCGTGCCGAATCGAAGAACGCCGAAACGATCAAGAAGTTCGGCCACGGCACGCCGGATGACTGGATGGAGCGCAATGTGTACACGCGCTTTGGCTGGCAGGGTGTCGGCCTCATGCTCATCCTGGACCTCGCGCTGTTTGGTGCTCTGGGCGCCGCGGTGTGGGCCGTGCAGATGTTGTGGATTCCGTTTTGGGCCGCGGGTGTGGTCAATGGTGTGGGCCATTACTGGGGCTACCGCAACTTCGAGGCGCAGGACGCCAGCACCAACATCTCGCCGTGGGGCATCATCATTGGCGGTGAAGAACTGCACAACAACCACCACACCTACCCCACAGCGGCCAAGTTCTCGGTCAAGCCGTATGAGTTCGACATTGGCTGGGTCTATATCCGCCGTATGAGCAATGTGGGGTGGTCCACTGTCAAGAAGGTGCCGCCCAAGCTGCAGCGGGGCGAGGTCAAGCCGGTCGCTGACGAAAAAACGCTGGAGGCGTTGATCGCCAATCGCTATGAGGTGATGGCAAGCTACGCCCGTGGGGTGCGTCGGGCGTGCAGGGAGGAAATCGCAGCCCTGAAGGCCCGCCGTGGCGACGTGTCGATGCTCGAGGCGGCCAAACGCTGGCTGCACCGCGATACCGAGAAGGTGCCGGCGCTGGCCCTGCCGCAACTGGCCCAGGCGCGTGCCGCCTTTCCCTCGCTAGACAAAATGCTGACCATGCGCGAAGAACTGCGCCAGTTGTGGCTGAACACCTCGCAGTCGCGAGATCAGCTCACAGCCGATCTCCAGGCCTGGTGCCGCCGGGCCGAAGAAAGCGGCATCGCAGCGTTGCGCGATTTTTCAATCGGCCTGCGGGCGGCGAAGGCCTGACACGGCCAGTCGCGCATTCCCCTTGCGTGATGCAAAGCCGCCGCCTGGCGAAAGTCGGCGGCGTTTTTTTGTTCTTAGGTGGCGGCGCAGCGCATACCCCGTGCGGCCCGGCCCGCGCCGGCCAGCCCACATCTTGCCAACGACATGAAAAAAGCCGCCGGGCATTGCTGCCGGGCGGCTTTTTTGCAAGGAATGGGCTGAGTTACTTCAGCTTCATTTCCTTGTATTCCACATGCTTGCGAGCCTTGGGATCAAATTTCATGATCAGCATCTTTTCGGGCATGGTCTTCTTGTTTTTCGTCGTCGTGTAGAAGTGGCCGGTACCCGCAGTGGATTCCAGCTTGATCTTGTCGCGTCCGCCTTTGCTTGCCATGGTGCTTCTCCTTAAGCCTGACCACGTGCGCGCAGATCTGCGAGCACCGAGTCGATACCGTTTTTGTCGATCAAACGCAGGGCAGCGCCAGAGACACGCAGGCGCACCCAGCGGTTCTCGCTTTCGACCCAGAAACGGCGGTATTGCAGGTTCGGCAGGAACCGGCGCTTGGTTTTGTTGTTGGCGTGGGAAACGTTATTTCCGACCATGGGCTTCTTGCCCGTTACGTCGCAGACGCGTGCCATGAGGACACTCCGATCATTCATCAACGGCCATTTGCGGGCGCCCCGGCGTGATGCACAGGGCTCGCGAGCGGCCTCACCTCGCCAGAAAGGGTGGCGGTAACCCGATTGCTGACCCGAAACTGCCTGTGGCCGACCCGGTGATTTCAGCAAAGCTCAAAATTATAGCCTGAGGTTTGCCTGCTTGTCCAGGCCTTAAAGCCTCAGGCGTCCTGCTCCAGAAAGCGCTGGGCATCCAGTGCCGCCATGCAGCCTGTGCCCGCGCTGGTAATGGCCTGGCGGTACACATGGTCCTGCACGTCGCCGGCGGCAAATACACCCGGCACGCTGGTTTGCGTGGCAAAGCCCTTGAGGCCGCCCTGCGTGATGATGTAGCCGTTTTCCATCGCCAGCTGGCCCTGGAAGATTTCAGTGTTGGGCGCATGGCCAATGGCGATAAAGCAGCCCTGCAGTGCGATGTCCTGCGTGCTGCCGTCTTTCGTGCTCTTGATGCGGATGCCGGTCACGCCCGAGTTGTCCCCCAGCACCTCGTCCAGCGTGTGAAAGAGCTTTAGCTCGATCTTGCCGGCCGCAACCTTGTCGTGGAGCTTGTCCACCAAGATGGGCTCGGCCTTGAACTTGTCGCGGCGGTGCACCAGCGTGACTTTGCGGGCAATGTTGGACAGGTACAGCGCTTCTTCGACCGCGGTGTTGCCGCCACCGATCACGCACACATCCTGCTCGCGGTAGAAAAAGCCATCGCAGGTGGCGCAGCCTGACACGCCTCTGCCCATGAAGGATTGCTCTGAAGGCAGCCCCAGGTACTTGGCCGATGCGCCGGTGGCCAAGATCAATGCATCGCAGGTGTAGGTGCCACTGTCGCCCGTCAGCGTAAAAGGGCGCTTGCTGAAGTCCACCTTGTTGATGTGGTCGAACACCACCTGGGTCTTGAAGCGCTCAGCGTGTTCCAGGAACCGTTGCATCAGCTCTGGGCCCTGCACGCCGTGCACGTCAGCCGGCCAGTTGTCCACTTCGGTGGTGGTCATCAACTGACCGCCCTGGGCCATGCCGGTGATCAGGACGGGGTTGAGATTGGCGCGGGCGGCGTAGACTGCCGCGGTGTAGCCCGCAGGGCCAGAGCCAAGGATCAGAACTTTCGCGTGTTGGGTGGTGGACATGGTATGAGCCTGTGGTTTGCGCCCGCCATCGGGGCGCCGAGGGGAAAGCTGGGGTCGAACCGTCGAGTATCAACCGGCCGCAGCCCGTATCAACGGCCCCGTTTTCAATCTTGCCGATTGTAAGAACATGTTCTGAGGAGCCATCGATCACCTCCCGATGGCGCGCGGGCCGTGCCGCCCTTGCTGCGGATTGCATCCTCGCGTTACATCCTTCACCAGATGGCTTGCGGTAAGCTCGCGGCGATTGCCTATGACCTATTCCCTCAATACCCTGAACGGACCGGAGGCGGCCAAGTCGCCGCCACGCACGGCGCCCGCCCGGTTCGGCCATGAGATCGCACTGATCGCTGGAATCCTTGCCCTCATTTTCTGGCTGCTCGCGCTCGCGAGCTATTCGGCCCTGGATGCAGCGTGGTCCACTTCGGGCGCCAGCGGCGCGCGCACGGTTGCGAACTGGGCAGGCCGCTTTGGGGCCTGGCTGGCGGACGCCAGTTATTTCGCGTTCGGGTTTTCGGTGTGGTGGTGCGTGGCTGCGGCCG
>JBKCTS010000024.1:0-3657 GCA_046318695.1 Acidovorax sp. | reverse complement strand
GGGCACCACGGCTGGGGTCAGTAGAACTTTTTGAGGTCCATGCCCGCGTAGAGCTGGCCCACCTGCGCCTCATAGCCGTTGAACATCAGCGTCTTGCGCTTTTTGGCAAACAGGCCATCCTCGCCAATACGCCGCTCGGTTGCCTGGCTCCAGCGCGGATGATCCACTTCGGGATTCACGTTGGAATAAAAACCGTACTCCTGCTTTGCCGCCTTGTTCCATGCAGTGGCTGGCTCTTTGTCGACAAAGCGGATTTTCACAATGCTCTTGGCGCTCTTGAAACCATACTTCCACGGTACCACCAGGCGCACCGGCGCACCGTTTTGGTTTGGCAGCACTTCTCCATACATTCCGAACGCCAGCAGCGTCAATGGATGCATGGCCTCATCCAACCGCAGGCCCTCCACATAAGGCCACTCCAACACCCGCGAGCCTACAAATGGCATGGTGGCCTTGTCGGCCAGGGTGACAAATTCAACAAACTTTGCGCTGCCTTGTGGTTCCACGCGCTTGATCAGTTCTGACAGCGAATAGCCCACCCATGGGATCACCATCGACCAGCCCTCCACGCAGCGCAACCGGTAGATCCGCTCCTCCTGTGCACTCAGCTTGACAAGGTCTTCAATGCCGTACGTGCCCGGCTTTTTCACCAGGCCCTCCACTTCCACCGTCCAAGGGGTGGTCTTCAAGGTGTGGGCATTGCGCGCAGGGTCGGCCTTGTCGGTACCGAACTCGTAGAAGTTGTTGTAGGTGCTGGCGTCTTTGTAGTCGGTCGGCTTTTCCAGGGTTGACGCTCCGGCGAGCAGCGACCGGGTGGCTGGCAGTGCGGTGAGCTTGCCGGGGCGGGCAACCGCCGCAGCCTGGGCCAGCGCCTCACGGCCCGCCCAAGCCGCGAGGGCGGCTCCTGCGCTACCGGTGGCCATGAGCTTGAGCATCTGCCGACGCTGCTCGTACACCGCGCGGGACGTGATTTCCGAAGCATGCGGGTGGTTGAAGCCGGAATCACGGGAAAAGATCAGCATGAGAGGTCTCCGGGTAAGCAGCACAAGGGCAAGCAGGTCACGAATTGAGCAATACAACGCCAAGTTCGTTTTCTCGCCGCCTCAGGTTACACCGAAGGCGGCACGCTTGCATTTCGCTGCGGCTCAACCCTCCCAAACGCTCGGGGATCGTGCCAACCGGGTGTGACCGGCCCGTGGCATGCGCTGTCGTCAAAGTGTGCCGTAGCTGTGAAGCCCGCTGAGGAACATGTTGACCCCCAGGAACGCAAAAGTGGTGATGGCAAGACCCACCAGCGCCCACCAGGCAGAAATGGCACCACGCAGGCCTTTCATCAGGCGCATGTGCAGCCAGGCCGCGTAGTTGAGCCAGACGATGAGCGCCCAGGTCTCCTTCGGGTCCCAGCTCCAGTATCCACCCCACGCCTCGGCGGCCCACAGGGCACCCAGCACGGTCGCAATCGTGAAGAAGGCGAAACCCACCGCAATGGACTTGTACATCACATCGTCAAGGATCTCGAAAGACGGCAGGCGCTGTGCAATCCGCTTGCGCCCCAACAGAATGCCGGCCACGATCAAGGCTGAGATGCCAAAGTACACCATCCAGTAGCCGCTACCGTTTTCTGTGGCGCCTTGGCGAAAGACGATGGGCTCGAAGCACAGCACCACGCCCAGCAGCCACAGCGGTGCCAACTTGTACCAGCGGGTTTCCGTGGCCTTCTGCTTGATCAGGTACGCAAAGGCCACCATCGCCGCAATGGCAAAGGTGCCATAACCGATGAAGTTGGCAGGTACATGCAGCTTCATCCACCAGCTTTTGAGGGCGGGCACCAGGGGCTGGATCTCGTGCGCTTCACGAACCACGGTGTACCACAGCAGGAACCCCACCGCCGCACTGACCACAAGCATCACGAAGCCGCCCAGCGCACGGGTGTCGTAGCGCTCTTCGTAGTACAAGTAGAAGGCTGCCGTCATCCAGCAAAACAGCACGAACACCTCATACAGATTGCTCACCGGGATGTGGCCGATGTCAGGTCCGATCAGGTAGCTTTCGTACCAGCGCACCATCGTGCCGATGAGCGCCATCACCACGGCCGCCCAGGCGATGCGGGAGCCGATGAGGCTCATGGTGCGCCCCTCGCCGCTTGAAAACATGCCGATCCAGTAGAACGCCGTGCTCATGAAAAAGAGCACACTCATCCACAGGATGGCCGACTGGCTGGAGAGGAAATATTTAAGCCCGAACACGGCATCGGCCCGCGCCAGGCTGCCTGCGCCGTCCTGCTGATAGAGCGCAATGGCCAGCAGGGACGCTGCGGCCACGACCAGCATCAACGCGCGCAGTGGCCGCCAGAACCAGCCCAGCCAGATCACGGACGGGATCGTGCCGACCAAAATGCCTTTTTCGTACCCATCCATGAAGCTGCCATAGCGCTGCAGCGCAAAGACGCCTCCTGCGGTCACCAGCAGGGCAAAAAGCCAGTCAAACCAGTTGCGGCGAGCAAGATAACTCTCGTTGAGAGTGATCGTGGTCGTCGTTGGCGTGGATGAGGATGTCGCGGTGTTCATGCGGTGCCTTGGCGGGGAGATGCCCCGATCAATTTTTGAGCGAGCTGTACAAACTCTTGGTCGCCGTCCATGGTCTTGCGGTTGGTCGACAGGGCCATGGTCGCGTGGGTGCGGCCCTCTTGGGGCGCGATCCAGACCCATACGCGCCGCTCGCGGATGTAGAGCATGGCAAAAATGCCCAGGATCAGCAAGGCGCACCCCAGATAGACAATATGCTTTCCAGGGGCTCGTGCGACCTGGAAGACGCTGGCCTGCACCTGGGTAAAGTCCTTGAGCTCAAACGCCAGCGGGGCTGGGTACGCCTGGGCATCGCTGAGCGAGAGCACGGCCTGGGTCATGAAAGCGCGGGTCTGGTCGTCCTGGGCCAGCGGGGCCAGGCCCGCCTGCTGGCGCGTCAGCTGCGCCAGTTCGAACAGCGTGCCATTGAGGATGCGCACCAGCACCTCGCCCGCACGCGCCCGGTCGGCCTCGGGCACGTTGGCTTCCATGAAGTCCGACACGGCCTGCAGCCCTCCGGTGGGCGTGCCAGTGGCGGCTGCGCCCTGCCCTGCAAACAGTGCCAATGCACGCAATGCTGAATGCTGCAACTGGCTGGAAAGATCACTGCGGGATGGATCGACCGCCTGCGCCACATAGCGACGCACCGCCTGCTCGCGCACCGCGGGATCAGCCAGCGCCGCCTTCATGCGCACAAACCCGTCCATACCGCCCTGGTCATCGGCCGGCACGCGAAGGTAGCGAAAGGGCTCGGACGGCGTTTCGCGCACACCCAGCAGGAACACTGGCACGCCATCGCCCGTGTCCACGGGCAGCATGTAGTTGTGGAACTCGCGCGCCTGTCCGGCGGCATCGCGCAGTTTGTAGGTCACGCTGGGGCCGACGTTGCGCAGCTCCTTCTTGGTCACCGTCTTGTTGGCGGCGCCCAGGCGGGCTTCGACCGATTCGCGCAGGTCGACCTTGCGCACGTCCACGCTCGTCGCGCCCGGGCCCGCGCCGGCAAAGTTCTCCACGTTGATGGTGCGCAGGGCGGTGAACTCCAGCGTCAGCGTGTCATGGCCGGGCAGCCCGCCTTTGTTGGTGAGCTGGGTGG
>JBKCTS010000023.1:0-9793 GCA_046318695.1 Acidovorax sp. | reverse complement strand
GTGCCGTACAGGCCATCCCCGGCCTTGAAGGCAAAGCTGGCGGCCTCGTGCCCATGGCCGGTACGGGCACGCACCCAGCCTTTTTGTGACACCACCACCGTCACGGGTTCGTCCACCACCTTCACTTCAGCCACGGCCTTTTTCTCGGCCTGGATGAGCGTGCGGCGGGGGTCGGCAAAGGTCTTGGCGTCTGCCTCGATTTCCTTGACCATGGTGCGGCGCAGCGATCCGGGGTTGTTCAAGATGTCTTCGAGCTTGCCCTGGCTCTCGCGCAGTTCTTTGAGTTCCTGCTCAATCTTGATGGCTTCCAGCCGCGCAAGCTGGCGCAGCCGGATTTCAAGAATATCCTCGGCCTGCCGGTCGCTGAGGTGAAAGCGCGCAATCAACGCGGCCTTGGGCTCCTCGGCCGTGCGGATGATGGCGATCACCTCGTCGATATTGAGCAGCACCAGTTGCCGACCTTCGAGGATGTGAATGCGGTCCAGCACCTTGGCCAGCCGATGCTGGGTGCGGCGGGTGATGGTGGTCTGGCGAAAGGCAATCCACTCCTGTAGCATCTGGCGCAGCGACTTCTGCACCGGCTTGCCGTCCAGCCCCACCATGGTGAGGTTGATGGGGGCCGACGTTTCCAGGCTGGTGTGCGCCAGCAGTGCGGTGATCAGCTCCTGCTGCGGGGTCTTACCGGTCTTGGGCTCAAACACCAGGCGCACCGGCGCATCCTTGCTGGACTCATCACGCACCACGTCCAGCACGGCCAGCATGCTGGCCTTGAGCTGGGTCTGGTCTTGGGTCAACGCCTTCTTACCGGCCTTGACCTTGGGGTTGGTGATTTCTTCAATCTCTTCGAGCACGCGCTGCGTACTCACCCCCGGCGGCAGCTCATGCACCACCAGCTGCCACTGGCCACGCGCCAGGTCTTCGATCTTCCATCGCGCACGCACCTTGAGGCTGCCGCGGCCCGTGCGGTAGGCGTCGGCAATGTCACCGGGGCTGCTGATGATCTGACCGCCGCCGGGGTAGTCCGGGCCGGGCACGATGGCCAGCAGGTCTTCGGGGCTGAGCGTTGGCGTCTTGATGAGCGAAATGCAGGCGTCGGCAATCTCGCGCAGGTTGTGGCTGGGGATCTCGGTCGCCAGGCCCACGGCAATGCCGCTGGCGCCATTGAGCAGCGCAAACGGCAGCCGTGCAGGCAACTGCCGCGGCTCCTGCTCGGACCCATCGTAGTTGGGCGCGAAGTCAACCGTGCCCTCACCAATCTCGTCGAGCAGCAGGCTGGTGATGCGCGACAGACGCGCCTCGGTGTAGCGCATGGCCGCCGCCCCGTCGCCATCGCGGCTGCCGAAGTTGCCCTGGCCATCCACCAGCGGGTAGCGCTGGGCGAAATCCTGCGCCATACGAACCATGGCGTCATAAGCCGCCGTATCACCATGCGGGTGGTACTTGCCGATGACATCGCCCACCACGCGGGCGCTCTTGACCGGCTTGGCTGCCGTGCTGCGCGTGGGGCCGCTGTAGCCCAGGCCCATGCGATCCATCGAAAACAAAATGCGCCGCTGCACGGGCTTCAAACCATCGCACACATCAGGCAGCGCACGGCCCTTGACGACCGACAGCGCGTATTCAAGGTAGGCGCGCTGGGCGTAGCCCGCCAGGCCCAGGGAGTCGCCCCCGTCATCGCCTGCAGTAGTGAAATCAAGAGTGGGTTGGTCGCTCATTCGTCAGGGATCGTCGGTTGGGGTTCAAACGCGTTTCGCCGCGCGCTGTGTCAACGCGGGTGCAGTCCGCCGGTGCGTCAGATGTCGATCTCGACCGCATCACCGTGCAGCTCCATCAACTCGCGCCGCGCGGCAGCTTCGCCCTTGCCCATCAGCTTGGTGATGAGGCCCTCAGTGGCGGCAAAGTCCATGTTGCCCAGTTGCACGGGCAGCAGGCGGCGGGTGTCGGGGTTGAGCGTGGTCTCCCAGAGCTGCTCGGCGTTCATCTCGCCCAGGCCCTTGAAGCGGCTGATCTGGCACTTGTCTTTGGGCACGCCGTCCTTGGCGCATTTGTCGAGGATGGCCGTGAGCTCGCCTTCGTCCAGCGCATACATCTTGGCGGCGGGCTTCTTGCCGCGGGCGGGCACGTCCACGCGAAACAGCGGCGGGCGCGCCACGTAGACATGACCGGCCTCGATGAGCTTGGGAAAGTGCCGGAAAAACAGCGTGAGCAGCAGCACTTGGATGTGTGAGCCGTCCACGTCGGCGTCCGACAGGATGCAGACCTTACCGTAGCGCAGGCCGCTCAGGTCCGGCGTGTCGTTGGGGCCATGCGGGTCCACGCCAATCGCTACCGAGATGTCGTGGATTTCGTTGTTGGCAAACAGGCGGTCGCGCTCCACCTCCCAGGTGTTGAGCACCTTGCCGCGCAGCGGCAGGATGGCCTGGCTTTCCTTGTCGCGGCCCATCTTGGCGCTGCCGCCGGCCGAGTCGCCCTCGACCAGAAAAACTTCGTTGTAGGCGATGTCCTTGCTTTCGCAATCTGTGAGCTTGCCGGGCAGCACGGCCACGCCCGAGCCCTTGCGCTTTTCAACTTTTTGACCGGCCTTCTGGCGCGTCTGTGCGGCCTTGATGGCCAGCTCTGCGAGCTTCTTGCCGTAATCGACATGCTGGTTGAGCCAGAGTTCGAGCGCCGGGCGCACAAAGCCGCTGACCAGGCGCACCGCGTCGCGCGAATTCAGGCGCTCCTTGATCTGGCCCTGGAACTGCGGGTCGAGCACCTTGGCGCTGAGTACGTAGCTGGCGCGCGCGAACACGTCTTCGGGCAGCAGCTTGACGCCCTTGGGCAGCAGGCCGTGCAGTTCGATGAAGCTCTTGACGGCATTGAAAAGCCCGTCGCGCAGGCCGCTTTCGTGCGTGCCGCCCGCGCTGGTGGGGATCAGGTTGACGTAGCTCTCGCGCATGGGCTGACCGTCTTCGGTGAAGGCCACGCACCATGAGGCGCCCTCGCCTTCGGCAAAGCTCTCGTTGTTGCGGTCGGCAAAGCCCTCGCCCTCAAACAGCGGGATCACCGGGTCGCCGCTCAGGGTCTGCATGAGGTAGTCGCGCAGGCCGCCCTTGTATTGCCAGGTTTGCGTGTCGCGCGTCTTCTCGTTGATCAGCGAGACGGACACACCCGGCATCAGCACCGCCTTGCTGCGCAGCAGGTGCGTGAGCTCGCCCATGGGCAGCGCGCTGGACTCGAAGTACTTGGCATCGGGCCACACGCGCACGGTGGTGCCCTGCTTGCGCTCGCCGGACTCCAGTGGGCGGGCCACCAGGGGTTCAACCACATCGCCGCCCGAAAACACCAGCCGCGCCACCTGCCCCTCGCGGTGGCTGGTGGCTTCCAGCCGGGTGGCAAGCGCGTTGGTCACACTCACGCCCACGCCATGCAGGCCACCCGAAAAGCTGTAAGCCCCGCCCGTGCCCTTGTCAAACTTGCCGCCCGCGTGCAGCCGGGTGAAGACCAGTTCGATCACCGGCGCCTTTTCCTCGGGGTGCATGCCAAAGGGAATGCCCCGGCCGTCGTCCTCGATGCTGACCGAACCATCTGCGTGCAGCGTGACCTTGATCTTCTTGCCGTGGCCCGCCAGCGCCTCGTCGGCCGCGTTGTCCAGCACCTCCTGGATGATGTGCAAGGGGTTGTCGGTGCGGGTGTACATGCCCGGGCGCTGCTTGACGGGCTCCAGGCCCTTGAGCACGCGGATCGAACCTTCGGAATATTCGCTGGCAGAGACGGAAGACGGTTTGGCAGACATGGGGCGGATTGTAGTGCTGTAACGCCGCAAAAGCTGGATAAAAAATCAGTATGGCGCACATGCCACGAAGCGGGCGCGCCAAGGCGTCAGGCAAGTTAGGGGCTAATTCGCTACATTCGTGGGCATGCAGATAAATCCCCCCAAACTGTCCATGTTCCAGGTGCTTGCGTGCGGCGCCGCCATCGTCACGCTGTCCATGGGCATTCGCCACGGTTTCGGGCTGTGGCTGCTTCCCATCACGCAGGAGATGGGCTGGACCCGGCAGTCGTTTGCGCTGGCCATTGCCATCCAAAACCTTTCGTGGGGACTGATCGGGATCTTTGCCGGCATGGTGGCCGACCGGTTTGGCGCCTTTCGGGTGCTGATCGGCGGCGCTGTGCTGTACGGCCTGGGGCTGGCGGGCATGGCCATGTCCCCCACGCCCCTGCTTTTTGCGCTCACCGCCGGTGTGCTCATTGGGGCTGCACAGGCGGGCACCACCTACGCCGTCATTTACGGTGTGCTGGGGCGGCAGATTGCGCCCGAGCGCCGGTCGTGGGCCATGGGCGTGGCGGCAGCGGCCGGGTCGTTCGGCCAGTTTTTGATGGTGCCGGTCGAGGGCTGGCTGATTGCCGGCCTGGGCTGGCAGCAGGCCCTGCTGGCGCTGTCGCTCATGGTGCTGCTCATCGTGCCGCTTGCCTTTGGCCTGCGCGAGCCGGGCTTCAAAGGCTCGGCCCCGGTCAAGCGCGAGCAAACCATCCTCCAGGCGCTGGGCGAGGCGTTTCGCTACCCCAGCTTCAACCTTCTGATGGCAGGCTATTTTGTGTGCGGCTTTCAGGTGGTGTTCATCGGCGTGCACATGCCCAGCTACCTCAAGGACCACGGCCTGTCGCCGCAGGTGGCCAGCTACGCGCTGGCGCTGATCGGGCTGTTCAACGTCGTGGGCACGTACGTGGCTGGCGCGCTGGGCCAGCGCATGCAAAAGCGCCACATTCTGGCGTTCATCTACTTTGCCCGGGCCGTGGCAATCAGCATCTTTCTCATCGTGCCGCTGTCGCCCCTGTCGGTGTATGTCTTCTCGGCCGTGATGGGCACGCTGTGGCTGTCCACCGTGCCGCCCACCAATGCCACCATTGCACAGATTTTCGGTGTGCAGCACCTGTCGATGCTGGGCGGGTTCGTGTTCTTCAGCCACCAGATCGGCAGCTTCCTGGGGGTGTGGCTGGGCGGCTACCTGTATGACGCCACGGGCAGCTACGACGTGGTGTGGTACATCGCCATCGCCCTGGGCGTGTTTGCCGGGCTGGTGAACCTGCCGGTCAAGGAAAGCCCGATCCAGCGCGGCGCACCGCAGCCGGCCTGATCGATGCGGGGCCACGGGCACAAGGCACGCGCATGAAGTCTGCCAGCACGCAAATTGCAGATGGGACCGCATCGCCCGCGGCCCCTGCACCAGCGCCGCGGGCGTTGCGCTGGGCTGCATGGCTGGCAGTGGTGCTGGCCTGCCTGGTGGTGTTCGGCATGTACACCGTGCCCGGGTTCATGGTGATGCTTGCCGACCAGTTGTGGGCGTGTTTCTGAGCGCCCGTCCACTCATCAATCAAGGTATTTTTGGCCATTCGCGCTTGGTGTGAAAGCGCTGATAGCTATTATTTTTGCAGCAACCAGCATGCATGGAACCGAAGCCCCTTCTGACTGGGTGCGCCGCTGGACGCACCTGATTCCCGCCGGTGGCACCGTGCTGGACGTGGCCTGTGGCGCGGGGCGCCATCTGCGCTGGCTGCGCGAAAGCGGCCTGGCCGTGGTCGGCGTGGACCGGTCCGAGCAGGCGCTGGCGGCCTGCGCCGGGCTGGGCGATCTGGTGCTGGCCGATATCGAGAACGGCCCGTGGCCGCTGGCAGGCCGCCAGTTTGCTGGTGTGGTGGTGACCAACTACCTGTGGCGGCCCCTGTTGCCGACGCTGGTGGAAAGCGTGGCGCCGGGCGGCGTCCTGATCTACGAGACCTTTGCCGCTGGCAACGAAACCGTCGGTCGGCCGACCCGGCCCGACTTTTTGCTGCAACCGGGCGAGCTTGTGCTCGCTTGCGCCGGGCTGCGCGTGGTGGGGTACGAAGACGGGTTCCTCGATCACCCGGGGCGATTCGTGCAGCGCGTTGCGGCCGTGCGGGAGCACCCGCAGCCAACCGGTCCCGTGCGATATCTGCTCCCGGCGTGCGGCTAGTTAGAATGCGCGCTTACCGTTTTCTACCGCGGACATGACCTCTTCTTCCGTCGCCCTCACGGGCAGCATCGTCGCCCTTGTCACCCCCATGCACGAGGACGGTAGCGTGGACTACCCGGCGCTGCGCAAACTCATCGACTGGCACATCGCCGAAGGCACCGACTGCATCGGCGTGGTGGGCACCACCGGCGAATCGCCGACGGTCAATGTGCAAGAGCACTGCGAAATCATCCGTGTGGCCGTGGAGCAGGCCGCCAAGCGCGTACCCATCATGGCAGGCTGCGGGGCCAATTCCACGGCCGAGGCGATCGAACTGGCCCGGTTCGCAAAAAAGGTGGGCGCCAACAGCCAACTGCAGGTGGTGCCCTACTACAACAAGCCCACACAAGAGGGCCAGTACCAACACTTCAAGGCCATTGCTGAGGCCACCGGCGATCTGCCTGTCATCCTGTACAACGTGCCCGGCCGCTCGGTGGCCGATATGCAGCACGACACGGTTTTGCGCCTGGCGAGCGTGCCCGGCATCATCGGTATCAAGGAAGCCACGGGCAACATCGAGCGCGCGCAGTGGCTCATCCGCGATGTGCCCCAGGGCTTTGGCGTGTACTCGGGCGACGACCCGACCGCCGTGGCACTGATGCTGTGCGGCGGCCACGGCAACATCAGCGTCACGGCCAACGTGGCGCCGCGCCTGATGCACGAGCTGTGCGCGGCGGCCCTGGCGGGCGATGTGCGCCGCGCCATGGAGATACAGTTCAAGCTGATGCCCGTGCACAAGAACCTTTTCATCGAGGCCAACCCCATTCCTGTGAAGTGGGCGATGGCGCGCATGGGCCTGTGTGGCGCCACAATGCGCCTGCCCATGACATCCCTGGCAAGCACCAACGAGGCGGCGGTCGAATCGGCCCTGCGCACGAGCGGCCTTCTCTGATCTCCGGGCCGGGCCCGATCTTTCCGACTGAGACACTCTCCAAGGATTCCCGCGTGAAAGCTGCATCCAACCGACTCGGCCTGCTGGCCCTTGCCGTCGCCCTGACCGGCTGCTCCGTGCTGGAAGGCGACAAGATCGACTACAAGAGCGCCGCCAAAGGCTCGACGCTGGAAGTCCCGCCCGACCTCACGCAACTGTCGCGCGAAACCCGGTATGCCGTCCCTGGCGGTTCCGTGTCCGCAGCGGCCATGCAGGCGGGCCAGGCAGCGGCGCAGCCCACGGGCTCTGCCAATGCAGCCGCCGTGGCACTGGGCGATGTACGGATTGAGCGCAACGGTACAAAGCGATGGCTCGTGGTCAGCCGCCCGGCCGACAAGCTGTGGGAACCCGTGCGCGAGTTCTGGCTCGACAACGGCTTCACGCTGGCGCAGGCGGAAGCCAACGTCGGCATCATGGAAACCGACTGGGCTGAAAACCGCGCCAAGCTGCCTCAGGACTTCATCCGGGCCACGCTGGGCAAGCTGATTGACTCGATCTACTCCACCGGGGAGCGTGACAAGTTCCGAACGCGCCTGGAGCGAACCAGCAATGGCGGCACCGAAATCTACATCACGCACCGCGGGATGCAGGAGGTCTACAGCACCAGCACCAAGGACAACACGGTCTGGCAGCCCCGCGCCTCCGACCCGGAACTTGAAACCGAATTCCTGCGCCGCCTCATGGTCAAGCTCGGCGTGAGCCAGGAGCAGTCCAAGGCCGTGGTGGCTGCCGCCGCAACCAATGCAACCGCGCCGCAGGCCGCGCGCATGGAAACCGTCAACGGCGTGCCCGTGGTGCAGCTCGCAGAGGGCTTTGACCGCGCATGGCGCCGCGTAGGCTTGGCGCTGGACCGCACCGGCTTCACGGTGGAGGACCGCGACCGCAACGAAGGCACGTACTTCGTACGCTATGTCGCACCGGATGCGCACAAGAAGGAACCCGGCTTCTTCGGCAAGCTGTTCAGCGGTTCGACGCCCGCGACCCCGCCGCTGAAATACCGCATCGTCGTGCGCAGCCAGGGCGAAGCGAGCACCGTATCGGTTCTTAACGAAGCGGGCGCCCCCGAATCGTCGGCCAATGCCGAACGCATCGTACGGGTGATCGTCGACGACCTGAAGTAACGCCCAGGCACGCGCTGCGCCAGGGACCGGCGCGGCGCGCGTGGCCGCCGCGCGGTGGCCACCCGTCCCTCCCCTGCTTTGCACCATGCTGCGTTTCAAGAACCTGGGAAGCGGCAGCACGGGCAACGCTAACGTGGTCGAAGGCGGGAGCGGCACCCGGATGCGGCGACTGCTGATCGACGCCACCTCGATTTGGTCACAAGGGCTTCGCGGTTTCATGCCCGCTTGCCCTGCTTGGCAGCGCCTTCTATGTGGTTCTTGTTCATAGGCTCGCGATTTATGCCCCACGCTTGCTTCCCACGCTCGGTCACCCTCACGCAGTTGCGCTTGCCTTCACTCGCCGTGACCAACTCGTGGCGGGACTTGCACCCGCAGGTGTGCGCCCATGCTGGGCGCACATAAAAAAAGCCCCGAACCGCGAGGTCGGGGCTTGGTCGGCTGTCCGGGCCAGCAGACGCTGGCTCAGGCGGCGCGAAGAAATCGCTTACTTGGCAGCGGATGCGGCGGCAGCAGCAGCGCCAGCAGCTGCATCAGCTGCAGCCTTGGCGGCGTCGACGGCAGCAGCCGCGCCCGAAGCAACAGCAGCAGCCGCGCCCGAAGCAGCAGCAGCGGCAGCAGAAGCAGCCTCGGAAGCAGCGGGAGCAGCAGCAGGTGCGGGTGCGGGAGCAGCCGCGGGAGCTGGAGCAGGAGCGGCTTCTTCCTTCTTGCCACAGGCGGCGAGTGCGGCAGCCGCGATCAACGTAGCCAGGACGATGGAGTTCTTCATGTTAATTTCCTAGTGAGAATGACAAACTTGACATAGCCACGGCGCAAGTCTTAAAGAGAGACCCCGTACCCGTTGGCACAATGGACTTGGCTTGCACCTTTTGGCGCAACCGACGATTATATTGGTTTTTAGTCAATACTGACTAATACTGACCGAAACATGACGCCCTTGGTCTGTGCTGGCGTTGCCGACAAGGCGTGACAGGACCCATCCCTGACTACGGTCAATACAGGCAGCCCGTGGGGGCCAAACGCAATCGCCGAGAAGAGGGTCGGTGGCGCCGGACCTGTAGGCGCATCTCACATGCCGAGCGTGACCATCAGCATAGGCGGCAGCCATGCCGCGGCCACCGTCAAAGACCCAAAGTGGTCGAGGGAAAGCCAGGCGCGCTTTTGCTTCGTACCCATTCCTGCAGCGTCTCGCTCAGCAGCAGGCGTCGCTCTGGCTCAGCGCCGGTCACGCCCACGCAGCGCTCAGGGTCAAGGCGGTTCATGACCCATGCGGGCGACCACAGAGCGCTCGGAATCTCAAGCGGCCCGGCGCTGGCGCTGCGGCGGCAGGTGATGATGTGGTCCCAGGTGCCGCGCCAGCGCACAAAGCGTGCATGGCGACGAATGACCTCCTCGTAGCCGCAGGCCAGCATGGTGAAGCGGCGACCGCTCTGCGCCCAGTCCTGAAGGGACTCGATCACGGCCCGCTCACCCAGCGGCCAGTCGTGGAAGTTGGCATCGCTGATGAATATCTCCTGCCAGCCTTCACGTGCAGCCATGGCGAATGCGTCGCGAATCAGCTGCTGGAAAGCCTCGCGACCCCCAAACCGCCCGGTGGGCAGCTCGCCCCCAGGCTGCCGTAGTTGTGCACCATCCTCAGGAAGAAAATCGGTCATCACCTGCTCCTACGCTTGACAAGGGTGTGCCCAGCCCGAGTCGCACCACGACGAAAGCAGCGCCAGCGCATCGTC
>JBKCTS010000022.1:0-4152 GCA_046318695.1 Acidovorax sp. | reverse complement strand
CGTTGGTGGCATTGCCCAGGAGCACGCCGCCGCCGGTATAGATGTAAGGACGCTTGGCGGTCAGCAAAAGCTGAAGCGCCTTGCGAATTTGCCCACCGTGGCCCTTGCGCACGGGGTTGTACGAGCGCATTTCCACTGTCTTGGGATAGCCCGTGTAGGCAACCTTTTTGAACGATACGTCTTTGGGCACATCCACCACCACCGGGCCCGGGCGGCCCGAGCGGGCAATGTGAAAAGCCTTTTTCATCGTCATCGCGAGATCGCGAGGGTCCTTCACGAGGAAGTTGTGTTTGACGATGGGGCGCGTGATACCCACGGTGTCGCACTCCTGGAAGGCATCCAACCCGATCGCAGGAGTAGGCACCTGCCCGGAGATGATGACCATGGGGATGCTGTCCATGTACGCCGTGGCAATACCCGTCACCGCATTGGTGAGACCGGGGCCGGACGTAACCAGCGCAACGCCAACCTCACCCGTGGCACGCGCATACCCATCGGCCGCGTGCACGGCAGCCTGTTCGTGGCGCACCAGTACATGCTGGATGGTGTCCTGCTTATACAAGGCGTCATAGATGTACAGCACCGCACCGCCGGGGTAGCCCCAGATGTACTGGACGTTCTCGGCCTGTAGCGCCTTGATGAGGATCTCGGCACCCATGAGGTCCTGAGAGGCGGAAGCGGAGGGGGAATTGCCCTGCGAAGCAGAAGCTGCCGAACTGAGTTCAGCTTTGGAGATTTCCATGATGATCAACCTTTGTGAATTTCTCTGACGAAAAACCTTGGGTGCTCCTTGCACGCGCTCTTGTGAAGCCAGCTTGGAACTTGAGGCCAAGGACATGGGCGGGATGATTGCCGCGCCGGACCAGGACCCGTTTGCCTTTTGAATTGCAGCGCAAATTATCGCACTGCAACACGGTCAAACCGTCGCCACCCCCCAAAAAAACACCGCTCAGTGCAATAATGGCGCGCTCAAACGTGCCGAGTCCGCCACAGATTTCGCGGACCGCATCGCACCGCCCTTCGCGGCTGACCCGTCTTGGCTACTGAACAAGAACTCTCCGATTTCCTCAAAAGTGTAGAAAAGCGCGCCTTCAAGCGCTCGCTCTACCATGTGCGCAATGAGGAGGCGGCATTGGACATCGTTCAGGACAGCATGCTCAAGTTGGCTGAACACTACGGGGACAAGCCTGCGGCCGAATTCCCCATGCTTTACCAGCGAATTCTGTCCAACTGCACACTAGACTGGTTTCGCCGCCAGAAAACGCGCAATGCACTGTTTTCGAGCATGAGCGAGTTCGAAGGCCCGGGCGAAGATGGCATGGATTTTGATTTACTGGAAGCGTATTCGGGGCCTGATGATGGAGATCGGGCTGAGAGTGCCGAGGACATGACGCGAAGGGCTCAGATCTTTCGCAGCATTGAAGCTGAAATCGCGGAACTTCCGCCACGTCAACGGGAAGCCTTCCTCATGCGTTATTGGGAAGAAATGGATGTAGCAGAAACGGCAGCCGCCATGGGCTGCTCCGAGGGTAGTGTCAAAACCCACTGTTTTCGCGCGATACAGACCCTGGCAAAGGCACTGAAAGCCAAAGGAATCGAACTATGACCACTGTACAGACGCCTTCCATCGAGGCACAGGTCGCCGCAGAGCGTTTTGCTCGCAGGGTGACTGCGCGCCTGTCGGCCGGTTCCAATGAACTTCCGTACGACATCTCCGAGCGCCTGCGGGCGGCGCGGATGCAGGCGATCGCCCAACGCAAGATGCCCGTTGCATTGCTGCGCCAGGCACCTTCCATCGTCAGTTCGGGCGGGGTTGCCATGCTGGGCCGTGGTGGTGAGGGCGGCGGTTGGCTCAACGCCTTGCTCTCATCGATTCCACTCCTGGCTCTCGTGGCGGGCTTGGTGGCGATCAACATCGCGCAAGATGAGCAAAACACCACCGACGTGGCTGAACTGGACGCAGCTCTTCTGACGGACGATCTGCCTCCTTCCGCCTACGCCGATCCCGGGTTCGTGCAGTTTCTGAAGGCGTCTGCCTCGCAGGGGCGGTAAGCCACCCCACCGCCGCGGACGCATGCCCGTTAAGCCATCTGACGCCTACGTATCCTTGCCAGCCTTCGTGCTGGCATTCGTGCTTCTGGCCGCCTTGACGACTGGCGGCTGGATCGCGGTGGATCAGATTCGCATGGCCCCCGGTACGACGCTGGTGGCCGGGGCCGCGGCGGCCGTAGCCAGCCCCAATTACGCACGCAGCACCGGCTTGACACGTCCGACGAGGGCGCCCGAAATCGAGACGGGCCCGACTTGGGAATCGCTGAGCACCGCCCAACAATTGGCGCTTTACCCGCTCGCTGAACGCTGGGTAATGATGAGTGATGTCCAAAAGCGGCGCTGGCTCGCTCTTGCCGTCAACTTCACGACCTTACCCGACGCGGAAAAAGCAAAAGTTCATGAACGCATGACCGAATGGGCGAATCTGAGCGCCCAGCAGCGAAACCAGGCGCGGCTCAACTATGCGGTGACTAACCGCCTGGCGCTGGATGACAAACGCGCACAGTGGGAGGCTTACCAAGCCTTATCAGAGAGCGAGCGAGCAGCGCTGGCTGCGACCGCCCAACCCAAACCCAAGGGAGCGGCGACGGCGCTCAGCCCGGTACCGCCGCGAAAGTTGGCACAGGTACCTGCGGCAACCCAGGCCAACCCGAATCGTGCTAACGCGCCGAAGATTCCTCCCATCATTGATTCGGCACCCCGCGTGGCGGCACCTGTTTCGCCCGCCACCCTGCAGGTACCCGGCTCTCCAGCGCCTGCAGTGACGTCCTCCGTCGTCGAAACCGCCCCGGTGCCTACACCCGTTGCGGTACCCGCGCCGCTGCCCACCTTGCCAGAGGGTGGCGAACAGGCTCCAGTCACAGTTGGCTCCCCTGTGCCCGTTTCACCCGAGGCATCCGGTGTGAACCCCAATAATTAGGGCCTGTTCACACTATTTTTGTCAGATGCGTCGCAATATAAATGGACCAGGCGCCATGTGCAGCTGGTCTTTGCGCTCCTGGCCAAGGCTCTTGCCTTGGCGTCGTCATGCGCCTGCTTGGGCGCGATTTTCACCTCGTTAGCACTGGCAAAAAACAGTGTGAACAGGCCCTACTCGCCTACACTCTTCCTGAATGTCTGCCACCTCCCCATCGAGCTCCGCAACATCGACGCATGCATCGGCGCAGAGCCTCGCGCACGCTCCAGCGCCGGGTCTTTGGCGCCGCATGGCGTGCTGGCTTTATGAAGGGATGCTGATGTTCGGCGTGGTCTTTATTGCCGGTTATCTTTTTGGCACGCTCAGCCAGACGCGCAATGCCATGGACAACCGGCGCGCGCTCCAGGCCTTTCTCTTTGTCATCTTTGCAATCTACGTCGCTTGGTTCTGGGCCAAGGGCCAGACCCTTGCACAAAAAACGTGGCACATCCGCGTCGTGGACACGCAGGGCATGCCCATCAGCCAGGCCCGTGCGCTGCTGCGCTACACGCTCAGTTGGGTATGGTTCCTGCCTCCTTTGGCGGCCTATTCGTTAGGGGTCTCCGCCATCGAAGTGCTGGTGCTGACACTGGGCTGGGTGGCGATCTGGGCCATCCTCAGCCGGTTCCACCCCCATGGACAGTTCTGGCACGACGCCTGGGCAGGCACCCGGCTTGTGCATTGGGAGCCTCTTCGCAAGTGAACCCCAGGCCGCGTGTATGTCGCCGCGCAGCACCAGTGCATTGCAGCCGAATGAAAACCTACGCATGAGTAGCTCCCCCTCCCCAGAGCCGGCGACACACAACGTGCAAAAAACCCGCACAGGGCTTTCGCGCATCTGGCACGCGGGTGGCTACTCCGTTCAGGGGCTGCGCGCCGCATGGCATGAGAAGGCCTTCCGACAGGAAGTCATTGCGTCACTCGTACTGCTGCCCCTGGCTTTCTGGCTGGGGCGCAATTGGGTCGAAATCACGCTGCTGGCTGGATCGGTCTGGCTGGTCATGGTGGTCGAGCTGCTGAATACAGGCATCGAGGCAGCCATCGACCGGGTCGGCCTGGAGTGGCACCCGCTGTCCAAACGCGCCAAGGATATGGGCAGCGCAGCGGTGCTGATGGCACTGCTGTTGTGCGTCGCCATCTGGGGC
>JBKCTS010000021.1:0-1111 GCA_046318695.1 Acidovorax sp. | reverse complement strand
GGCGGTCTCAAATCTGAAGTGCAACACCGCAGGTTGATATTCAATGAATGGTAGCGGAGTTCTTCTCGGCGATAGCCGTCATGAATCGCTGAAAAGCCTGATAGGGAGAATCCCAGCCGAGCGTCTGACGAGGACGGTTGTTCATCAGATCGGCCATGGAGTCCAGCGCATCCTGGTCATGCACGCTCAGGTCTGTACCCTTGGGCATGAACTGGCGCAGCAGCCCATTCGTATTCTCACAACTGCCTTTTTGCCAAGGGCTGTGCGGATCACAAAAGTACACCCGCATGCCAAGGGCTTGTGCGAGTTCATTGTGCCGGGCCATCTCCTTGCCCTGGTCGTAGGTGAGCGTCTGGCGCATCGGCTGTGCAATCTGGCGCAGCTTGTTGGTGAACGCGGCCAGCGCACTCTCGGCCGATGCGTCAGGCATCCTGCACAGCAGCACCAGGCGCGTTGAGCGCTCTACCAGCACACCCACCGCCGACTTGTTGCCAGCGCCCTTGATCAAATCCCCCTCCCAGTGCCCCGGCATCACGCGATCATTGACCTCGGGCGGGCGAACATGGATAGAGACCATGTCTGGAATCTGACCACGCCGATCAGAGCCTGCTGAACGCGGGCGGCGTGTACTCTTGCCTTGGCGCAGCAGTGCGATGAGCTGGCGGCGCAACTCACCGCGTGGGTATGCATAGATGGCGGTGTAGATGCTCTCGTGCGAGGCATGCATGCTCGGCTCTTGGGGATACATGCGCTGAAGTGTGCGTGCAATCTGCTGGGGCGACCACAGCCAGCTCAGCATGGTGGTGACAAGAGTCCACAAAGCCCCGCAGCTGTGCAGCTTGGAGCATGGCCTGGCCTGAATGCGCCGCTGCTGGCACAGACGCTGCGCAGGCGCGCTGGCGTAGCTGCCATGGCAGACGTTGCGCCGCAACTCACGGCTGATGGTGCTGGGGCTGCGGCCTTGAAGGCGGGCTATGGCCCTGATGCTCCAGCCCTGCTGGCGCAGCGATGCCAACGTCACTCTGTCTTCTGGCTGCAAGTGTTCGTATTTCGTTCCCATTTGCGTACATTACCCTCGGTGAGGGTGTTGCACTTCAGATTTGAGACCGCC
>JBKCTS010000020.1:0-3797 GCA_046318695.1 Acidovorax sp. | reverse complement strand
AGCCCAGCGATGGCAAGGCCTACGACCGGGACCCGCGCTCGATCGCCAAGCGTGCCGAGGCTTATCTCAAGGCCTCGGGCATCGGTGACACCGCCTACTTTGGCCCCGAGCCCGAATTCTTCATTTTTGACGGCGTGCGTTGGAGCAACGAGCCGGGTAACGTGATGTTTGCCATCGACGAGTATGAGGCGCCCTGGAACAGCGGCAAGCAGCTCGAAGGCGGCAACCGCGGCCACCGTCCGACTACCAAGGGCGGCTACTTCCCGGTGCCCCCGGTTGACAGCACGCAAGACATGCGTGCCGAAATGGCGCTGATCCTCGAATCCCTGGGCATCCCGGTCGAAGTGTTCCACCATGAGGTGGCCGGCGCCGGCCAAAATGAAATCGGTACCCAGTTCAGCACGCTGGTCGAGCGCGCCGACTGGACCCAGGTTCTCAAGTATGTGGTCTGGAATGTGGCCAATGCCTACGGCAAGACCGCCACCTTCATGCCCAAGCCCTACGCCGGCGACAATGGTTCCGGCATGCACGTGCACCAGTCGATCTGGAAGGACGGCAAGAACCTGTTCGCCGGTGATGGCTATGCTGGCCTGAGCGATTTCGCCCTGTACTACATCGGCGGCATCATCAAGCACGCCCGTGCCCTGAACGCCATCACCAACCCCGGCACCAACAGCTACAAGCGTCTGGTGCCCGGTTTCGAAGCCCCGGTGAAGCTGGCCTACAGCTCGCGCAACCGCTCCGCTTCGATCCGCATCCCGTTCGTGGCCAACCCGAAGGGCCGCCGCATCGAGGCGCGCTTCCCCGATCCGTCCGCCAACCCTTACCTGTGCTTCTCGGCCCTGATGATGGCCGGTCTGGACGGCGTGGAAAACAAGATCCACCCGGGCGAGGCCGCCACCAAGGACCTGTACCACCTGCCGCCGGAAGAAGACAAGCTGGTGCCGACGGTCTGCCACAGCCTGGACCAGGCGCTGGAGTACCTGGACAAGGACCGTGCCTTCCTGACCAAGGGCGGCGTGTTCACCGACAGCATGCTCGATGCCTACATCGAGCTCAAGATGAACGAAGTGACGCGCTTTCGCATGGCTCCGCACCCTGTCGAGTACGACATGTACTACTCGCTGTGAGCCGTCGGCCACACGGCCGTGGCGTGCAGGAAAGGCGGCGCGTGCCGCCTTTTTTGTTGCTTGTGGGCTTTGCGCCACGCGTGGAACCAAACCGGGCGCACGGGCCTCTGTACAAAGCCCTGTGCGGCGCTCGGCCGGATTGGCGATGAACGGTGATTGGGGGAGACTCCCCCCGAGCCCTGCTTGGCAGCGCGAGGAAGCCTGATGAAAAACACCCTGATTTCTGTACTACTTATCGTGGCGGCGTCGCAGTCCGCCTGGGCCCAGGATCGTATCTACCGTTGCGGCAACGAGTACACCAACAATGTGTCACAGGCCAGAGAGCGGGGATGCAAGCTGGTGGAGGGCGGCAACGTCACGGTGGTTCAGGGCGCGCGTCCTGCAACAGCGGCGCCCCAGCAGGCGGCACCTGCGGGTGGAACTGCGGCCGCATCGCCGCCGGGCGCGCCGCGCGTGACCAGCAACGACCAAAAAGCGCGTGACTCCGATGCGCGTGCGATTCTTGAGCTGGAATTGCGCAAGGCCGAGGCGCGCCACGCGGAGCTTGTCAAGGAATACAACGACGGCGCACCCGAGCGCAATGCGCTGGATCTTCGCAATCCCCAGCGTTACGCCGAGCGCACTGCCGACCTCAAGGCCAGCGTGGCGCGCAGCGAAAGCGATATCGCCGGCATCCGGCGCGAGATTGCCCGGCTGCCCGGCAACTGACACACCTGCCGAGTGAATCTGCCTCCACCCCACGAAGCCCCGGGCACTCGTGCCGGGCGCTTTCATTCGCTGGATCTCATGTCCACGCTGGTGGCGGTGCTGCGGGTGGATGGGGCAGTGCAGTTTGCCAATGCGGCGCTGGAGGACATGCTCGGGCTGTCGCGCCGCATGCTGGAGGGGGTGGACTTCTCCAGCTTCTTTACCGACCCCGGCCTGTTGCAGACCGCCCTGGCAGGCGCCCGGGGCAAGGACTTTGCAGCGTTGCGTTACGAGGCCAACCTCAAGCGCCCGCATCAGGACCCGATCCCGGTGCATGTGAGCGTAGCCGATGCCGAGCAGGTTGGGGAGGTACTGGTGGAGTTATGGCCCCTGGAGCAGCAGGCCCGCCAGGACCGGGAAGAGCGGTGGCTGGATCAGGCCCAGGCCAACAAGGAACTGATCCGCAATCTGGCGCATGAGATCAAGAATCCGCTGGGTGGCATCCGTGGGGCAGCCCAGCTGCTGGAGATGGAGCTTGAAAGCCGTGAGCTCGCCGAGTACACCCAGGTCATCATCCACGAGGCCGACCGGCTGCAAAGCCTGGTGGACCGGCTCCTGGCGCCCCACCGGCATCCGCATCTGGTGGGTGACGTCAACATCCACGAAGTGTGCGAGCGCGTGCGTTCGCTTGTGCTGGTCGAGTACCCAAGCGGATTGCGTGTGGTGCGTGACTATGACACGTCGATCCCCGAGTTCCGGGGTGACCGCGCGCAGCTCATCCAGGCCTTGCTCAACATCGTTCAGAACGCGGCCCAGGCGCTGGCTGACCGCATGGCCGCGGGCGATGCCGTGATCACGCTGCGGACCCGCGTGGCCCGACAAGTCACCTTTGGTCGTCAGCGCTATCGGTTGGCACTGGAATTGCATGTCATCGACAACGGACCGGGCGTGCCCGACGCGATCAAAGAGCGTATTTTTTACCCTCTGGTGTCGGGGCGGGACGGAGGATCGGGGCTGGGGCTGACGCTGGCGCAAACCTTTGTGCAGCGCCACCACGGCCTCATCGAGTGCGATAGCGTGCCGGGTCGTACCGATTTTCGAATCCTCATTCCCCTGCCCTGAGGTCCCTGGCCATGCAACCACTGGGAAGGTAAGAAAAACATATGAAGCCGATCTGGTTAGTGGATGACGACCCTTCGATCCGCTTCGTCCTGGAAAAGGCCCTAGCTAGGGAGAACCTGCCCACACGCAGCTTCACCCATCCGAGGGAGGTGCTGGAGGCGTTGGCCGACGTTGCTGCCTCCGACCCAGCGCGCCAGGGGCCTCAGGTGCTGGTCAGTGACATCCGGATGCCGGGCGGATCAGGGCTGCAGTTGCTGGAAAAGGTGCGCGAACTGCAACCGGGCTTGCCCGTCATCATCATGACGGCCTACTCCGACCTGGACAGCGCGGTGTCTGCCTTTCAGCGCGGCGCGTTCGAGTACCTGCCCAAGCCGTTTGACCTGCCCAAGGCGGTGGAACTCATCCGCCGCGCGGTGGAGGAGAGCCAGCGCGAGGATGTCGCTGAAGAGCGCCAGACCGAGGCCCCCGAAATGCTGGGCCAGGCCCCCGCGATGCAGGACGTCTTTCGCGCCATCGGCCGCCTGAGCCAGAGCCAGGTGACGGTGCTCATCACGGGCGAGTCCGGCTCGGGGAAGGAGCTGGTCGCGCGCGCGCTGCACAAGCATTCGCCCTGCGCGGACGGCCCCTTTGTTGCGATCAACACGGCCGCGATTCCCAAGGACCTGCTTGAGTCCGAACTGTTCGGACATGAGCGGGGGGCCTTCACCGGCGCGCAGACCCAGCGCCGTGGCCGGTTTGAGCAGGCCGAGGGCGGCACACTGTTCCTGGACGAAATCGGCGACATGCCTTTTGACCTGCAGACGCGGCTGCTTCGTGTGTTGTCGGACGGACAGTTCTACCGGGTCGGCGGCCATGTTG
>JBKCTS010000019.1:0-2386 GCA_046318695.1 Acidovorax sp. | reverse complement strand
TCGCAGTCCCTGCCCGAGCAGGTCAACGCCCTGGCGCGGGCGCGGGCCTTTGCCGAGCCGTTGCTGGTGGGCGAGCTGCTCGATTCGGGCGAAAACACGCTCGCGCCTGCCGACGCCGTGGCCGCCATACTCCGCAGCATCGGGGGTTCCGAGGCCATGCAGGCCGCAAGCTACCTCGTCCATGCCTGCGTGCACCTCAACAAGCCCGAAGAAGTCATTGCCAAAGCCTTTGGCGAGAACTTTGCAGCGCTTGCGGTGGAGACCACCAAGCTGATGCGCGTGCAGCGCCAGGCGCTTGGCGCCCAGCAGGTGGACGACATCGCCGTGCACACCGAGAACGTTCGCAAGATGCTGCTGGCGTTCTCGCGCGACCTGCGGGTGGTGATGCTGCGACTGGCGTCGCGCCTGCAGACTCTTCGCTTTTATGCGGCCAGCAAGTACCCGGTGCCCCAAGGCCTGGCGAGCGAGTCGCTGCAAGTGTTTGCGCCGCTGGCCAACCGGCTGGGCATCTGGCAGGTCAAGTGGGAGCTGGAAGACCTTTCGTTTCGCTTTCTGGAGCCCGACACCTACAAGGAAGTGGCCCGCCTGCTGGATGAAAAGCGCGGCGAGCGTGAGGTGTACATGGAGCAACTGCGCGCGCGCCTGGAGACGGAGCTGCGCAGTCTTGGCATCAGCGCCACCGTGCAGGGCCGGCCCAAGCACATCTACAGCATCGTCAAGAAGATGCGGGGCAAGTCGCTCAACTTCGACCAGGTGTTCGATATCCGGGCGCTGCGCGTGGTGGTGCCGTCGGTCAAGGATTGCTACGCCGCCCTGAGCTGGGTGCACGAGCAGTTCACGCCCATGGTCGAGGAGTTCGACGACTACATCGCCAGGCCCAAGCCCAACGGCTACCAGTCGCTGCACACCATCGTGCGTGACGACCAGGGCAAGGCCATCGAGATTCAGATCCGCACGCAGGCCATGCACGAGCATGCCGAGCATGGCGTGGCAGCGCACTGGGCCTACAAGGAGGCCGGAAGCAAGGGCTATGCGGGAGTGTCGGCCAGCGGCGATTACGACTCAAAGATTGCAGTGCTGCGCCAGCTTCTGGCCTGGGAGCGAGACCTCTCGGGTGCTATGCCGAAAGAGGGCCTGTTTGAAGACTGCATTTATGTGCTCACGCCCGACGCCGCCGTGGTCGAGCTGCCCCAAGGTGCCACGCCGGTGGACTTTGCCTACGCGGTGCACACCAGCGTGGGCCACCGCTGCCGCGGCGCGCGGGTCGACGGGTCCATGGTGCCGCTGAACACCACGCTGCAAAACGGCCAGACGGTGGAAATCTCCACCGTCAAAGAGGGGCGGCCATCGCGCGACTGGCTCAACGCCGAACTGGGCTACCTCACGAGCCACCGCGCCAAGGCCAAGGTGCGCGCCTGGTTCAACGCCCAGGCCACCCACGAGACGGTTGCCCGCGGCCGTGAGGCGGTCGAAAAGTTGCTCCAACGCGAAGGCAAGACCGCCATCAAGCTCGACGATCTGGCGGTGCAGCTAGGCTTCAAGACAGCCGATGCCCTGTTTGAAGTGGTGGGCAAGGACGAGTTTTCGCTGCGCAATATCGAGGTGGTGTTGCGACCGCAGGAACCCGTCCTGCAGCCCGACGATTCCCTGCTCCTCAAGCGGACGCGCAACCCTGACTACGGGTCCAAAGGGGGCGTGCTGGTCGTGGGGGTCGATTCACTGATGACGCAACTGGCCAAGTGCTGCAAACCCGCGCCGCCAGACGATATCCGTGGCTTCATCACGCGCGGCAAGGGGGTTAGCGTGCATCGGGCCGACTGCAGCAACTTCCGCCAGATGGCGGCCCGCAGCATCGAGCGTGTCATTGACGTGGAGTGGGGCGCACCCAAAATCGCGGCCACCGCAGCGGTCTACCCGGTGGATGTGGCCGTGGAAGCCGCCGACCGGCAGGGGCTGCTGCGCGACATCTCCGAAGTGTTTGCCCGAGAGAAGACCAACGTCATCGGGGTGCAGACGCAGTCCGTGAAGGGCACAGCCTGGATGACGTTCACGGTAGAGGTTGCGGACTCGGGGCGTCTGAACAAGGTGGTGTCCATCGTGGCGGGGGTGTCCGGCGTGCGATCAGCGCGCCGTCGATAGGGCCTGTGCCGCAGACCAGCGGCCCCCGACGATCAGCGCGGCTCTGATGGGGCAGGGTTTGTGGCTATAATGGTGGGCTTTTCAACGACAGGCGCGTAGCTCAGCTGGTTAGAGCACCACCTTGACATGGTGGGGGTCGTTGGTTCGAGTCCAATCGCGCCTACCAAATTTTGTAATGAAATCAACGACTTAGGAGAAATCCTAAGTCGTTTTTTCTTGCCCGGTTCTTTGAAATAACTCGTAGAAC
>JBKCTS010000018.1:0-2480 GCA_046318695.1 Acidovorax sp. | reverse complement strand
GCTCGGTCTTGCCCACGCCCGTGGGGCCCAGGAACAGGAACGAGCCCGTGGGCCGGTTCGGATCCGACAGGCCCGAGCGCGAGCGGCGGATGGCGTTGGCTACGGCCAGGATGGCTTCGTCCTGCCCCACCACGCGTGCGTGCAGTGGGGTCTCCATCTGCAGCAGCTTGTCGTTCTCGCCCTGCATCATTTTGGAGACGGGGATACCCGTGGCGCGGCTGACCACCTCGGCGATTTCCTCCGCACCCACCTGCGTGCGCAGCAGCCGATTGGGCGCAGACGCGCCGTCTTTGCCTTCTTCCTTGGCCTGGGCTTCCTTGAGCTTGCGCTCCAGGTCGGGCAGGCGGCCGTATTGCAGCTCGGACACCTTGGTCAGATCCCCCTTGCGGGTGAATTCAACAATCTGCAGCTTGATGCGTTCGATCTCTTCGCGCACCTGGGCCGAGCCCTGGGCCTGCGCCTTTTCGCTGGTCCAGATTTCCTCCAGGTCGGCAATGTCTTTTTGCAGGCGATCGATTTCCTCCTCGATCAGGCCAAAGCGCTTTTGCGAGGCCTCGTCCTTTTCGCGGCGCACGGCCTCGCGCTCGATCTGCAACTGGATCAGGCGGCGGTCGAGGTTGTCGATGGCCTCGGGCTTGGAGTCGATTTCGATCATGATCTTTGCGGCGGCCACGTAGATCAGGTCAATCGCCTTGTCGGGCAAAAAGCGGTCGGTGATGTAGCGGTTGCTCAACTCGGCTGCGGCCACGATGGCCGGGTCGGTGATTTCGACGCCGTGGTGCGCCTCGTACTTCTCTTGCAGGCCGCGCAGGATGGCAATGGTGGCCTCCACGGTGGGCTCGCCCACCAGAATTTTCTGGAAGCGGCGCTCCAGGGCAGCGTCTTTTTCGATGTACTTGCGGTACTCGTCGAGCGTGGTGGCGCCCACGCAATGGAGCTCGCCGCGGGCCAGCGCGGGCTTGAGCATGTTGCCCGCATCCATCGCGCCCTCGCCCTTGCCAGCGCCCACCATGGTGTGCAGCTCGTCGATGAAAACAATGGTCTGGCCCTCGTCCTTGGCCAGCTCGCTCAGCACGGTTTTCAGGCGCTCTTCAAACTCGCCGCGGTATTTGGCACCCGCCAGCAGCGCAGCCATGTCCAGTGAGAGGACCCGCTTGTCCTTGAGCGACTCGGGCACCTCGCCCGCCACGATGCGCTGGGCCAGGCCTTCCACAATGGCCGTCTTGCCCACGCCGGGCTCGCCAATCAGCACGGGGTTGTTCTTGCTGCGCCGCTGCAGCACCTGGATGGCGCGGCGGATTTCGTCGTCGCGGCCAATCACAGGGTCGAGCTTGCCCGCGCGGGCGCGCTCGGTGAGGTCCAGGCAGTACTTTTGCAGCGCGCCGCGCTGGCCTTCGGACTCGGCGCTGTCCATTTTCTGGCCGCCGCGCACGGCGCTGATGGCGGCCTCCAGGCTCTTGCGCGTGAGTCCATTGTCTTTGGCGATCTGGGCAGCATCGCCCTTGCTGTCGATCAGCGCCAGCAAAAAGAGCTCGCTGGCAATGAACTGGTCGCCGCGCTTGATGCCTTCCTTCTCGGTGGCCTGGAGCACGCGGCCCAGCTCGGGCCCGCCCTGCACCTGGTCGTGCCCTTGCACCTGGGGCAGGCGCTTGATGGCCGCCTCAGCCGCCACGGTCATGCCGGGCACGTTCACACCCGCGCGCTGCAGCAGCGCCTTGGGGCCATCGTCTTGCTTGAGCATGGCCAGCAGCACGTGCACGGGCTCGATGTAGGCGTTGTCATGGGCCAGGGCCAGGCTCTGGGCGTCGCCCAGGGCCTCCTGGAACTTGGTGGTGAATTTGTCGAGACGCATGGTCTAAGTCCTCCGGATGACCCAACACGTTGGGCGGCAGCTGCCGTATTTCAAGGCAGCCCGGGGTTTGGAGACTTGACTTGCGTCAGCAGAGCATCACAGCCGCCAGACAATTGTTGCTATTATTTCAATAGCAATGAAATAAGCAGCAGCGCGCGTAAATGGCGATTTTTATTCGAAATTTGGGCGACTTCGGACGGCCGCAGGCGCGTCAGGCGTTGCGGGCCACGATGCCCCAGCGCGCCAGTGCCGCGTCATCGCTCACGCGCGCATCCACCCAGCGCGTGCCGGACGGGGTTTGCTCCTTCTTCCAGAAGGGCGCCTGGGTTTTGAGGTAGTCCATCAAAAACTCGCAGGCCTGAAAACTCTGGCCCCGGTGGGCGCTGGTCACGGCCACCAGAACAATCTGGTCCTGCGGCTGCAGCAGCCCCACGCGGTGGATCACGCGGGCGCCCAGGATGTCAAAGCGCCGCAAAGCCTCGTCCACCATCGCCTCGATGGACTTCTCGGTCATGCCCGGGTAGTGCTCCAGTTCCAGCGTCGATACCGCTTGGCCTTCGTTGCGGTCGCGCACGGTGCCCACAAAGCTGCACACCGCGCCCACACCGGGCTGCCCCCGGCGCAGCGC
>JBKCTS010000017.1:0-2024 GCA_046318695.1 Acidovorax sp. | reverse complement strand
TAGTCCGGATCGCAGTCTGCAACTCGACTGCGTGAAGTCGGAATCGCTAGTAATCGCGGATCAGAATGTCGCGGTGAATACGTTCCCGGGTCTTGTACACACCGCCCGTCACACCATGGGAGCGGGTTCTGCCAGAAGTAGGTAGCCTAACCGCAAGGAGGGCGCTTACCACGGCAGGGTTCGTGACTGGGGTGAAGTCGTAACAAGGTAGCCGTATCGGAAGGTGCGGCTGGATCACCTCCTTTCTGGAAAACTGCATTCAAGATTGAACGCCCACACTTATCGGTTGTTGGAGGAAGCTGCTGAGTTGCGAAGTCATTCGCAGCGATGCGCAATGGGTCTGTAGCTCAGCTGGTTAGAGCACTGTGTTGATAACGCAGGGGTCGTTGGTTCGAGCCCAACTAGACCCACCAAATTCCAACAGGCGGATAGGACAGAGGACACTGGGGGATTAGCTCAGCTGGGAGAGCACCTGCTTTGCAAGCAGGGGGTCGTCGGTTCGATCCCGTCATCCTCCACCAACGACCGCGGCGGCGGGTTAGCGCTGGGACATTATTCAACACCAAAGCGGCTTTGGGCGATGCTCAAGGCCACTTTGTTGTTGATCAATATCGATTGATCAATCGGCTGTTCTTTAAAAATTCATAGAGTCGAATCAGCGTTGTCAGAGGAAACTGCACATTCGTAAAGGTTTAGTGCAGACCGTGCCTCTGATGACAATTTTTTGATTGCGTCAAAACGAATATTCGATAAGCGAAAGCTGATTGAAATTCAGTGATGACGAATGTTCTTTGATAGTGATATCGAGGAAATATTCACATTACGGCATAACGCGTCAGGTGAGAGACCTGACAAGTCCTTGAGATGATGGCGGTATCTTCAAAGAGATATCAAAGTTATAGGGTCAAGTGACTAAGAGCATGTGGTGGATGCCTTGGCGATTACAGGCGACGAAAGACGTGATAGCCTGCGATAAGCTTCGGGGAGCTGGCAAATGAGCTTTGATCCGGAGATTTCTGAATGGGGAAACCCACCTTGCAAGAGGTATCGCATACTGAATACATAGGTATGCGAGGCGAACCGGGTGAACTGAAACATCTCAGTAGCTCGAGGAAAAGACATCAACCGAGATTCCGAAAGTAGTGGCGAGCGAAATTGGAAGAGCCTTCTATTGATAGCACGACTGTTAGCAAAACGGAATGGAAAGTCCGGCCATAGCGGGTGATAGCCCTGTATGCGAAAACAGACGTGTGGTACTAAGGTAGAGAAAAGTAGGGCGGGACACGAGAAATCCTGTCTGAATATGGGGGGACCATCCTCCAAGGCTAAATACTCGTAATCGACCGATAGTGAACCAGTACCGTGAGGGAAAGGCGAAAAGAACCCCGGGAGGGGAGTGAAATAGATCCTGAAACCGCATGCATACAAACAGTCGGAGCCCTGCTTAATTGATCTTTATCCCATTGGGTTCTTTGATGGCCGAGCGCGCATCGCAAGATGCGGGCAAGATCCATCAAAAGATATTTGAGGGGAGTGAAGGGCCTTTGAAAGAAGGCGCAACGTCTTCGTAAGGAGACGGTTGTTGAGCTTTTAGTGAATTGAATAGAGGAAGGCGTACTGGACACGTAAGTGGACAGAGCCGTCACCCAGCTCAATTAGCCTTCGGCGAATTGAACTGGGTGACGGCTTTGCCCACTTTCGTGGCCACTACGCCTCTTCCATTCAATTCACTAAAGCTCTTCATCACCACCGAACACCCTTGGCATTTACGCCAACGAGCATCGCAGCAAGTTCACTCCCCTCTAATATCTTTTGTTGCATCTCGCCCGCACCTTGCGATGCGCGCTCGGGCAACAAAGAACTTCGGGGTAAAGACTAATTAAGCTGGGCTCCGACTGTTTGTATGCATGCGGTTTCAGGATCTATTTCACTCCCCTCCCGGGGTTCTTTTCGCCTTTCCCTCACGGTACTTGTTCACTATCGGTCAATTACGAGTATTTAGCCTTGGAGGATGGTCCCCCCAT
>JBKCTS010000016.1:0-2565 GCA_046318695.1 Acidovorax sp. | reverse complement strand
CCTTGTGCACTTTTTCAAACAGCTCACGCAGCTTGTCAAAGCGCTCCAGAGCCTGCTTTTTGAGTTCCTCGAGCTTTTTGGTCAGGGCCTTGCTGCCGCCCTTGCCGTCGTCGTCGTCGGCTTCGTCAAATTCGTCAAAGTCTTCTTCGGCCACGTAGTCGTCGGCCTCGTTGGGGTTGGAAAAGCCGTCCACGATGGTCGAGATCACGACCTTGCCTTCGCGGATGTCCTCGCCCATGTTCAGGATTTCAGCGATGGTGGCGGGCGATGCGCTGATCGCCTCCATCATGGCCATGAGGCCGCCTTCGATGCGCTTGGCAATTTCGATTTCGCCTTCACGCGTGAGCAGCTCAACCGTGCCCATTTCCCGCATGTACATGCGCACCGGATCGGTCGTGCGGCCGAACTCCGAGTCCACGGTGGACAGGGCAGCTTCAGCGGCTTCTTCGGCTTCTTCTTCAGTGGCGCCCGCGGGGGCGTTGTCCGTGATGATCAGCGCTTCGGCATCGGGTGTTTGCTCGTAAACCGCCACGCCCAGGTCATTGAGCGTGGTGATGACGGCTTCTAGGGTCTCGGCATCGACCAGCTTGTCGGGCAGGTGGTCGTTGATTTCAACGTGCGTGAGGTAGCCGCGCGTCTTGCCGAGCTTGATCAGGGCCTTGAGGCGCTGGCGGCGCTTTTGCATGTCTTCTTCGGACAGGACGGTCTCGTCCAGGCCGAATTCCTTCATCAAGGCCCGCTCCTTGGCCTTGCTGATTTTCATGCGCAGGGGCTTGGCCTTCTCGACCGCGGCTGCCACCTCACTGGTTTCCTCGACCTCGCCTTCCAGGTCGGCTTCGATGTCCGACAGGTCGGCATCGTCGGAACCCACCTCATCGCCAGCGGCCGCCTTGGGCTTGCGGCCACGCTTTGCAGGCAGCTTGGCTTCGTCGGCAGCGGCAGCTTTGGCGGGGCGACCGGGCTTCTTTTTGGGGGCTTCTTCTTCGTCGGAGATGGCGACTGCCTTGGCGCGGGCAGGCTTTTTCTTCAGCAATTCATCGGCAGTTTGGGTCGGCTTGGCAGAACTTTTCACGGGCACGGTTTTGACTTTCTTGGCTGCCGCAACGGGCGCAGGCGCGGCCTTCTTGGAAGCAGCCTTTTTGGGAGCGGCCTTTTTGGGAGCGGCCTTTTTGGGAGCAGCCTTGGCGGGAGCGGCTTTCTTTGGGGCGGCCTTGTCAGGAGTGGATTTCTTAGGGACGGCTTTGGCGGGGGCTTTGGCAGCGGCGGTGGACACAGCCTTGGCGGGTGTTTTTGGGGCGGACTTGAGTGGCTTCGCGGACTTTTGAGCGGGCATGTGCGACCTCAGAATCAAAAACGGACACAAAGAAAACGCAAGCGCCTCGGATCCCGGCGCGGGTGGCAACGCAAAGCTGAAAAAAGGGGCTTCACGCTTTGAGGAGAGGTCCTCGGGGGCAAGATGTCTGGGCGATCATTTGGTGTGCAGTCCTTGCGATAGTTGGGCTCGGTGTGCGCGTGTGTCACGGTGGCCCGGCTCGGAGGTGCTGCTGTCGCTCTTGCCGAAAACCCTAAATTATACCGCGTGGGGTGAATTCAAGAGGCTGAGAACCTGTCCAAGATCTTTTTTGGGTCCCCTAAAAGGCCTTGGACAGGTTCTTGTCCAGACCATCGCGCAAAGCGGCGCGCAAAACCGTGCGTTTTTGTTCCAAGGTGCGGTAACGCTCGAGCGCGGTGGGGTCCTGCTCTGCTTGCAGCACCAGCACCTTTTGCTGCTCTTCAATGGCCTCGATCTGCATGCGGCACAGCAGGTCGCGCAATTCGCGGCGCAGATCGGTCAGGTCGCCCTCCGTCTGTGCGTGCGAGCCGGTCATCATCTTCAGGGCGAAGGCTTCGCACTCGTGGTCGCGCAGGCTCTCGCGCAGCACGGCCCAGGCCTGCGGGCCGTGTTCGTGGAACTGCGCTTCCAGCCAGGCAAACAGGGTGCCGTGTGGCGCAGGCTGCGCGCACAGCGCCTCGTGGTCGTCGTGGGTCAGGTCTTCGAGAAAGGCCATGTGCGACAGCAGCAGCCGCGCGGCGTGGTCGGCGCGGCTCACGGCGGGCGTGCGCGGCAGTCGCGGCTGGGGCGGCCAGGGCGCAGCGCGGGCGTTCGTGTTCCAGTGGCCACCGCTGCTTTTCCAGTCGGCGTTTTTGCGATACGGCGGCTTGCCGTAGGCGGCATAGGCGCCATAGCCCGCCGCAGGCTCGGGCGGCCAATGGCCCGCCCCTGCTCCTATGTCGGGCGGGATATCGCCCCAGTTGGGCGGGCTGTCGTGCGCAGGGGGGGCGCTGCCTGGTCCCGGGCTGTAGTGCGGCGCTGGCCGCAGCCCTATGCCCCCTGGCTGCTGCTGGGGCACGCGCGACGCCTCGCGCGCGGCGGCTTGTCCCCATAGGTCTGACAGGTCCTGCGCCTTGAGTTGGGTGAGCTGGGCCAGCTCGCCGAGCAGTTGGCGCTTGAGCGCTCCGTCGGGCAGGGCCGTCCACAGCGGCCGCGCCTGGCTGGCCATGCGGGCGCGTCCCTCGGCGGTTGCC
>JBKCTS010000015.1:0-1164 GCA_046318695.1 Acidovorax sp. | reverse complement strand
CCATGGGGCCAAAAGACGCTGAACAATGGACCGCTGCGGTCCATTTCCAGCCGACGAATACCCAGTCCGCCAGACTCCTAGGGGCACACGTCAGGCCCGCACGAACTGCGCCAGCGGCCGCCGCGGCGTGGCTGGCACCGCGCCTTTGGGATAGCCGATGCGGCAGAACATCTGCACGGTTTCGTCACCCGCCGCGCGCGGCGCGGGCTTGCCCAGCACCAGCTGGTGCGCGCGCTCGTAGTGCGGAGCCATCTCGGCAAACTCCTGCAGCGCCTGGCTCATGGGGTGCACGCCGATGCCCGTTGCCGTCGCTTTGAGCTGCATCCGCACGTAGGCACGCCCGGCGTTGATCTGGTCGCTGCGGCTGTTGCCGCCCGTGATCCACACAAAGCCCATGGCCGTGCGGCTGTGGCCCTCAAAGCGTTCCATCGCGCTCTTGTAGGCTGCGCTGCCTTCGGCAGGCGGCGCGGCGCGGTCAAACATGCCCAGCGCCGTCACCGCGCGGATGAACGGCGAGTTCAGCGAGATGCCGTCTCGGTGCTGGAGGATCTCGGCCGGGCCCACGCGGGTGAGGTGAATGCTCTCCATCATGGTGCGCGGCGTGAGGATCTCCACCTTGGCGGAATCCCAGCACAGCGTGCGCAGTGCGGGCAGGCGGGAGGCATCCACAGTGCCGCCAACGCGCAGCCCCGGTGCCGGATTGACCGGCCCTTGCAGCAGGGCGGCGAGGGTTTCGGGTGTCACCACGCGGGCCGTGTCGTAGTCGGACTTCGGCGTGCGGCGCTGCAGGACCTGCGCAAACAGCGGGTCGGGCTTGCCGCCGGGCGACAGTTGCAGCACTGCGATAGGCCGCTCGCTCCAGCCCTTGAGGTCGCCAGGCAGCTCGCCCTCGGGCCACAGACGCACCTCGCTTTGCAAACCTTCCTGCGCCAGCGCCATCACCAGCAGCTCCAAAAAGGCGCCATGGCCGATCAGGATCTGGCGGCCGAACGGGTCGGTTTGCGGCAGCACGCGCTGTGGGTCGGTGGTGATGGTGATGCGGCCCGGCACGCGCAGGTCAGCCACCCAGGGCTGCAGGTTGTGCGGGTTGGGCGCGGTGATGGCGTAGGACAGAGCGCGCTTTCGCGGATCGCCCAGTTCGCCGGGCCCGCGCCAGGCCTCCAC
>JBKCTS010000014.1:0-1087 GCA_046318695.1 Acidovorax sp. | reverse complement strand
GGATGTGCGTTGCGATGCGGTCGAGGAACCAGCGGTCGTGGCTGATAACCAACACCGTGCCAGCATACTCCAGCAGCGCATCCTCCAGCGCGCGCAGGGTTTCCACATCCAGATCGTTGGACGGCTCGTCCAGCAGCAGCACGTTGCCCCCGGCAATCAGCGTCTTGGCCAGGTGCAGACGGCCGCGCTCCCCGCCCGATAGCATGCCCACCTTCTTTTGCTGATCGCCGCCGTTGAAGTTAAAGCGCCCGGCGTAGGCGCGGCTGGCCATGGTGAACTTGCCAATGTTGATCATGTCCAGGCCACCGGAGATGTCCTCCCAGACCGTCTTGTCGTCGGACAGCGCATCGCGGTGCTGGTCCACAAAGGCCATTTTCACGGTGGAGCCGATCACGACCTCGCCGCTGTCCGGCTGCTCGCGACCGGCGATCAGCTTGAACAGCGTGGACTTGCCGGCCCCGTTCGGGCCGATGATGCCCACAATCGCGCCTGCAGGGATGGTCATGGACAGGTTGTCGATGAGCACCCGGTCACCAAACGACTTGGTGACATTGTGGAACTCGATGACCTGCGTGCCCAGGCGCTCGGCCACAGGGATGAAGATTTCCTGGGTTTCGTTGCGCTTTTGGTATTCGTAGTCGCTCAGTTCCTCAAAGCGCGCAATACGCGCCTTGCTCTTGGCCTGGCGGCCCTTGGCATTTTGGCGCACCCACTCCAGTTCTTTCTTCAGGGCCTTGGCACGGGCTTCTTCGCCCTTGTTTTCAGACTCCAGACGGGCCTGCTTCTGGTCCAGCCAGGTGCTGTAGTTGCCTTTGTACGGGATGCCGTGGCCCCGATCGAGCTCCAAAATCCACTCGGCCGCGTTGTCGAGGAAGTAGCGATCGTGGGTAATGGCCACCACGGTGCCCGGAAAGCGGTGCAGGAACTGCTCCAGCCAGTCCACCGATTCGGCGTCCAGGTGGTTGGTCGGTTCGTCCAGCAGCAGCATGTCCGGCTTTTCGAGCAGCAGCTTGCACAGGGCCACGCGGCGCTTTTCGCCACCGGAGAGATGACCGATCTTCGCGTCCCAGGGCGGCAGGCGCAGCGC
>JBKCTS010000013.1:0-2223 GCA_046318695.1 Acidovorax sp. | reverse complement strand
CGCCGTGTTCACACCCATGCACGAGGCAATGGGGCGGTTTTGCGTCACGCCGCGCACAAAAAGGCCGAGGCGGGTGCGGCCAATGAGATAGCCCATACCCAGCAGCACGGCCATGGCAAAGCCGATGATGACCAGGCGGTTATAAGGCAGCGTGAGGTTAGAGAGCACCTGCACGCCGCCGCTCATCCACGCTGGGTTTTCCACACCGACGTTTTGCGCGCCGAAGATCGTGCGCACCAGTTGCATCAGCACCAGGCTGATGCCCCAGGTGGCCAGCAATGTCTCGAGCGGGCGGCCATACAAAAAGCGCAACACCCCGCGTTCGAGCACCGCACCCACCAGGGCCGATGTGAGAAACGCCAGGGGCACCGCCGCCACCAGGTACCAGTCGAATGCGCCAGGAAAGAACTTCTGGAACGCGCCCTGCACGACGTAGGCGGCGTAGGCGCCAATCATCATCAGCTCGCCGTGGGCCATGTTGATCACGCCCATGAGGCCGTAGGTGATGGCCAGGCCCAGCGCTACCAGCAGCAGGATCGAACCCAGACTGATACCCGAAAACACGACGCCCAGGCGTTCGCCCCAGGCCAGTTGGCTGTCGATGGCGCGCAGGGCGGCCTGCAGTGCCGCCTTGACCCGTGCGTCTTCTTCCACCGCTACGCGCTCGTTGAGCAACAGGCGCGTATCGGGCGTGGCGCTGGCCGACAGCGCTTGGGCCGCTGCGATGCGCTGGGCCACGTCTTCGCTGCCCAGCAGCGTCGCAGCGCGGGCCAACTGCAGCTGGGCCTTGATCTTGTCGCTGGTCTCCTGCGCCAGCGCCTTGTCCAGCAAGGGCAGACGTCCTGCATCAGGCTCCTTGGTCAGTGCCTTGGCGGCGGCCAGCCGCTGGGCTTCGTCTTTGCCAAACAAAGCCAGACCGGCCAGGGCCGTGTCGATCTCGCCGCGCATGCGGTTGTTGTTGATGATGTCTTCGGCATCGGCAGGCAGCGGCACCTCGGCACCAGTCACAGGGTCAAAGCCCTTGTCATCCCGCACGATCAAGGCCTTGCCACCGACAAGCCTCACCGCATCATCGGCCAGCGCCTGCAAAAACGCTGCGGTGCGCTCGCTGGGCTCCGCCACGGCCTGCTGCACGGCAGCGACCCGGTCATCGGTCTCGCCAGCAGCCATGGCCATGGCCTGCTCGGCGGTCAACGCTTGCGCATGCACTGTGGCGCACAGCAAGAGGCAGGCGAGCAGGCGAGAAAAAAAGGAGGGATACATGACGGAGGCTCTTGGAAGTCGCAGTGGGCCGCAGCACGAGCGCAGTGCGAAGGCGAGAGCCGCCGCGCAAGGGCCGCCCCGCCGCGCTGGCGGCGTCCCCCCTCCCACGCGCAGCGTTAGAGAGGGGGTGAAGGCGCGCTAGCGCCTCAGGGGGGTGTCACTTCTTCTCTGGCTCGTCCTTCTTCTTGTCGTTGCCTTCGATGTAGGGGCTCCACGGCTTGGCCTTGACCGGGCCGGGGGTCTTCCACACCACGTTGAATTGGCCGTCGGCCTTGATCTCGCCGATGAACACGCTCTTGTGCAGGTGATGGTTCTTCTCGTCCATCTTGCTCACGATGCCCGAGGGCGCCTTGAAGGTCTGGCCCGACATGGCGGCGATCACCTTGTCCACATCGGTGCTCTTGGCCTTCTCTACCGCTTGCTTCCACATATTGATGCCGATGTAGGTGGCCTCCATCGGGTCGTTGGTCAACGGCTTGTCCTTGTGACCTGCAATGCCCTTGGCCTTGGCGTAGTCGCTCCACTTCTTGATGAAAGCGGAGTTCTCTGGGTTCTTGATGGACTGGAAGTAGTTCCAGGCGGCCAGGTGGCCCACCAGTGGCTTGGTGTCCACGCCGCGCAGCTCTTCCTCGCCTACGGAGAACGCCACCACGGGCACGTCCTTGGCCTTCAGACCCGCATTACCCAGTTCCTTGTAGAAGGGAACGTTGGAGTCACCATTGATGGTGGAAACCACCGCAGTCTTGCCGCCCTGGCTGAACTTCTTGATGTCGGCCACGATGGTCTGGTAGTCCGAATGGCCAAATGGCGTGTACTTTTCGTCGATATCCGAATCCTTCACACCCTTGCTCTTGAGGTAGGCGCGCAGGATCTTGTTGGTCGGGCGGGGGTAGACATAGTCGGTGCCCAGCAGCTCCCAGCGCTTGGCGCTGCCGCCGTCCGTGCTCAGCAGGTAGTCCA
>JBKCTS010000012.1:0-3567 GCA_046318695.1 Acidovorax sp. | reverse complement strand
TCCAGCCTGGACCAGGCCGGCCCCATGGCCCGCAGCGCCCAGGACTGCGCCCTGCTGCTGTCGGCCATGTGCGGGCCCGACCCCGACCGTGATTCCACCAGCCTGGATGTGCCCGCCGAGGACTTCAGCGCGAGGCTGAACGATTCGATCGAAGGCCTGCGCATCGGCATCCCCGCCGAGTTCTTTGGCGAAGGCCTGGCGCCCGATGTGCGCGCCGCGGTGGACGCCGCGCTCAAAGAATACGAAAAGCTGGGTGCCCGGCTGGTTCCCATCAGCCTGCCGCGCACCGAACTGTCGATCCCGGTGTACTACATCATTGCGCCGGCCGAGGCGTCGTCCAACTTGAGCCGTTTTGACGGCGTGAAGTTCGGCCACCGGGCCAAGGACTACACCGACCTGGTGGACATGTACAAGAAAACCCGCGCCGAAGGCTTTGGCGACGAGGTCAAACGCCGCATCATGATCGGCACCTACGTGCTGAGCCACGGCTACTACGACGCCTACTACCTGCAGGCGCAAAAAATCCGCCGCATGATCGCCGACGACTTCCAGAACGCGTTCCAAAGCTGCGATGTGATCGCCGGCCCCGTGGCACCCACCGTGGCCTGGACGCTGGGCGCGCACGGCAACGACCCGCTGGCCGATTATCTGGCCGACATCTTCACCCTGCCCGCATCGCTGGCCGGCCTGCCCGGCATGAGCGTGCCCGCGGGCTTTGGCGAGGGCGGCATGCCCGTGGGGCTGCAGCTGATCGGCAACTACTTTGAGGAATCCCTTCTTCTGAACGCTGCGCACCGCCTGCAGCAAGCCACCGACTGGCACCTGAAGACGCCGGAGGCGTTCTGACATGCACGACTACGCGGACGCTGCAGAACGACATTTTCTTAGTGCACATGCAATGCATACTGCACACCCCGCGACTGCAAGCCATTGCTACGGGATTGCTGCGGAGTGCGTTCTCAAGGCGTTGATGAGCAATCTTCAACCCCAAGTCAATCGGGTTTCTGGCAAGCACATCGGTGCCACCCTATGGGCCGAGTTCGCGAACCACCAAACACTGCAAACGCATCCCAGCCGTGTCGCAGGGGCCATCAAGTACCAAAGTGGATTCAATGGCTGGGATATCGGGCAGCGCTATCTGAGCCGAATGGGTACTGAATTTGCCGAGGCTAAGGTATCTGCGCAACATCAAAGCGCGCGGGGTTTGTTGGGGCTGTTGCAGTTGGTGCAGAGGGGATTGGCATGACGATTGATCTTTACCTCAAGACACAAGATCGGATTGATGCCATCCGGGGCGCACTTGAAGTGCACAAAAATGATTGGTGCCAGTACCTCCAGCTCTTCAGCGCCCCGTTCAACTCGCTTCTCGTGATCCGAGATTGGCAAGGTCGGATTCATATCGGACTGCCTGGAAACAAGAAGTTTGACAAGCTAGCTGAGGCTTCTCGGCTTGCCATGCGCGCTGCTAGAACTGCATTGGAGACTGCGGCGGGAGTTCTCTTATTCGATCCGAACGGATTTGTGTACCAAGACGAACTGTTCGACGCCGAGGCTCTTTGGGCCAGCGCTGACAAGGTGCTTTGGGAGGAACTAGACCCTCTTCCCGCATATTGGATTGAGCGGCAGGCCAAAGAGAAAATATGGACTCAATCCCCAATGCCTGTGGATGGAACGCATCCTCTACGCATCGTTTACTTCGGCATCAAAGGGGGCGTGGGACGTAGTAGCGCATTACTTGCGTCGGCCTATCACTTGCTGGCTCAGGGAAAGAAGGTATTGGTTCTAGACGCGGACTTTGAGTCCCCAGGGGTTTCGGCGACCCTATTGGCTGACGAATTGCGACCAGACTATGGCTTGCTAGACTGGTTTGCCCTTGATGCCCTTCGTCCTGATCTCGCAGAAGACCTTGTCTCGACCAAGCGTTTGTGCGAGAGAAGCGGGCTCGACGCCATGGCTTCCGGTGAAGGGACTGTGTGGGTGGCACCCTCTTTCGGGCGAGCGACACAAGACTATGTGGGCAAGCTGGGGCGTCTCTATCAAGATGTCGCCGAACAAGGTTATGTCCAACGGTTTAAGAGACTTTTAGAGAGCCTCGAGGTTCAACTAACTCCAGATGTAGTTTTGATCGACTCTCGCGCCGGAATCGATGACACAGCCGCTGTTGCACTGACACAGTTGGACGCGCATGGGCTTTTGTTCGCTACTCACGGACGAGCCACTTGGACCGCTTACGAACATTTGTTCAAGCACTGGCAGCTCTTTGCTCAATTGAAGGATGGGGGCGAAGACTTCCGTTCGAGGCTGCATATGGTCAGTGCTTTGACGCCTGTAGATACGACATATGACCAAGCATTTTTAAGTGCCAGTTACCGCTTGTTCTTGGATCATCTTTATGAGGAACTAGGACCTGAGCAGTTGGAAGGAGAGGGCTTTAATTATGGAGAAGATGCCCCAGAAGCGCCCCACCGTCCTTGGCGCGTTCGCTGGGACGATGTACTGCGGCACTTCGACCCTATCCAAAACCCCGCGCAGTTGGATGCTGCTGTGTTCGAAAAAGCGTTTGGCGATCTAAAGCAACTCCTCGATCAACTACTGGGAGCTGAGGGCCTTGATCATGAATAGCCAGGAGGCGACTCAACTGAGAGCTGAGTTGTTAAATGTGGCGCAGAACTGGCGGTCTGAAGACAAGCCGATGCAGCCAACAGACATCTTCTTTCCACCAGCGCATGTCCGAGCATTGGCGTTGGATCGACCTCTGGTGATAGGGATGCGTGGTGCTGGCAAGTCGTTCTGGAGTGAGGCGCTGACCAACGAACGCCTGCGCCCCGCCTTGTCCAAAGTGGTCAGGGGGTTCGACAGGTTGCGGTTTGTTAGATCTATCCGGTGGGATGTTGATGCACTTTCAACACGCTTGCCAAACAGAACTCACCTGGAGAAGCTGCAAGACTCCCTGGAGCCTCGTGTACTCTGGCTCGCCTTGGTGTTGAATGAGTTACGGTCTCTGTGTGAGGCGAGAGGTGTTACTGTGGGCATGCCCAATCCCACGAGCGATGGCGGCTGGACAGAGGCGCTGCTGTGGGCGGGTCGCAACCAAGAAGCGCTCACACGTTCACTGGAGCTGATTAATTCAGCCCTCTCACAATCCGGCGAAGTGGCGCTTGTGGTTTTTGATGCGCTAGATCGGATGCAAGAACAACTGGCGCACAGCGTTGACTACTTACGTGGATTGCTGCAGCTTCTGTTGGATGCTCGACAGCTCAAGGGTTTGCGGTTCAAGGTCTTTTTGCGGGAAGACATGACCAATATGCCTAACGTACTGTCGTTTCCTGATGCCTCCAAGCTGGTCAATGAAGCCGTTCATCTCAAATGGACCAGAGAGGACATCTATGCATTGCATTGGCATAAGCTGGCACAGGGGAGCCGAGGGTTTCAAAAACTCCTGAGCGATACGTTTGGTCCGCCGCAACCTCAATTCAGTGATGGTTACCAGCACGAGGTGCTGGTTCAATCGTCTCCTGATGCAGGAGAACTCACCGAGGTCCTGAAGCTTCTTGCTCCCCCGTATAT
>JBKCTS010000011.1:0-2643 GCA_046318695.1 Acidovorax sp. | reverse complement strand
CGCTGGGACACGCCGGACGGGGACTTTATCGATGTCGATTTCCTAGAGCGCGCGCCAGCGGCAGACGGAGCTGCGCTGGCGCGTCCATTGCTGGTCGTCTTCCACGGGCTGGAAGGGTCTTCGCGCAGCCACTACAGCGAGGCATTTGCCAACCTTGCAGACGAGCAGGGATGGGCGTGCGCCCTGCCGCATTTTCGCGGATGCAGTGGCGAGATCAATCGCGCTCCCCGGGCGTATCACTCGGGTGACCATGCCGAAATTGGCTGGATCCTCGCCCAGCTGCGAAGCACCTGCCCGGGCGTCCCGATGATGGCCGTTGGCGTGTCGTTGGGCGGCAATGCCCTGTTGCGCTGGGCGGCTGAAGTCGGCCATGACGCGGAGCGCTTGGTGGATGCCATTGCTGGCGTCTGTGCGCCGATCGACCTTGCCGCGGGCGGCTACGCCATCGGTCGGGGTTTTAACCGGCAGGTCTACAACCGGATGTTCATGCGTACCCTGGTGCCCAAAGCCCTGCAAAAGCTTGCCCAGCACCCGGGGCTTTTTGACCGGCAGGCCCTGCTCTCGGCGCGCGACCTGTATGCCTTCGACAACGTGTTCACCGCGCCGCTGCACGGTTTTCAAAACACCGAAGACTACTGGCGTCGCGCATCGGCCAAGCCGCTGTTGGGAGCCATCCGGGTGCCGACCTTGGTGGTCAATCCGCTGAACGATCCTTTCGTGCCGGCTCGCAGCCTTCCGGTACAACGGGACGTGGGCAGCTACGTCACGCTCTGGCAACCAGCACATGGCGGCCATGTGGGATTTGCCAGCGGACGTCTGCCGGGCCATGTGCGAGCCATGCCCGACGCGGTGGCGGGGTGGCTGGCCGCCCGTGCCGGGGTGCGCGTCGTGGCCACGGCAAAATCTCCCCATGGACGATATCGTCAAGAAAGCGCTGGATAAATGGCCCAACGTGCCCGCCTGCCGCGGCTGGCTCGGGCTGGACGCGCGAGGGCATTGGTTTCTGAGGGATGATGCCACCCAGGCCTGCGGACCGTTTCCCTTGTCCCGAGGTTCCCTGCTGGCACACGAGAAGCTCATCGACTTCATCGCACGCAATTACGAGGCCGACCCGACGGGGCAGTGGTACTTCCAGAACGGACCGCAGCGCGTCTATGTGGAACTCGAAGTGACGCCGTGGGTCTGGCGGATTCAACCCGACCTCACCGTGATTTCACACACAGGTATCGCCGCCATACCCCGTCAATGTCTGGTCGATGAACAAGGACGCGTCTATTTGCTGACCGATCTGGGCATAGGACTGGTGCACAGCAACGACACAAGCCTGGTGGCACAGGCGGTTGAGACAGGACACTGGACGCCCTCTGAAACCGTTGCCGCCGAGCTGCCAGAGCGCTTTGGGTACGTGTTGAGCCCAGCCGCGAACGAGCGGTTCCAGTTGCCCCGTTGAAGTCCGTCGCTGCGGTGCAAGCACCAGGTCTGTCCGCGTCATGAACGCAGACAAGTCACCTAAATTTTATATTGAAATCGCCTTCCGCGCACGTCCCGTAACGTTTTATTGCTACTAAAATAATAGCATTTCAGGACAGGCGACTTCAGCGAGTTGAAACGCGCAGACGGGCATTGGAGTACGGGCAAGCGCGATGATCCAGCCTACGCTGATGCGCCGCGCCAATGACGACCCATGGCGCACGGCCACACGAGAAGGTCTGCGGGGCCGTTGGCTTCGTGGGAGGCCGGGGAGAGCTGCCGCCGCGCGCCCCAGACGCAGCAAGCGGAATCCGCCCGCTTGCCGCTTACTTGACCGAGGCGGTCATGAACTCCACGGCAGCGCGCAAGTCGGCATCGGATGCCTGGCTGCCACCGCGCGGAGGCATGGCGCCCTTGCCCTTGACGACACTGGCGTGCAGTGCATCGATACCGGTGGACAGACGCGCCGACCAAGCAGCCTTGTCGCCCAGCTTGGGGGCACCGGCCACGCCAGCAGCGTGGCAGACCTGGCAGGCCTGTTTGTACAGCGCTTCACCGGTCGCAGCCCTCACTGCCGGCGCAGCGACGGGTGCAGGCGCAGCAACGGGCGCGGCGGCCATAGCAACCGCAGCAATGGCTGGTGCTGCTTCGGCCTTGACTTCGGCAGCCGGTGCGCCTGCAGCCGCGGGCGCGGCGGGCTCAGCAAACTTGGCGCCAGCGGCATTTGCCATATGGGCCACGGCGCGCGCGATTTCCGTATCGTTGAAATCTCCGCCACCCTGCGGTGCCATGGCACCCTTGCCCTTGAGCGAAGACTGCACCAGAGCTTCAAACCCCGTCTTGATGCGCGCCGACCAGGCATCGACATCGCCGAACTTGGGCGCGCCGGCCACCCCCGCTGTATGGCAGGCCGCGCACTGCGCTGCGTAAACCTCTTGGCCGCTCTTGAGCGGGCGGTTCGCATCACGGATCTCCACCAAACCCACCTTCTGGATGCGCTGCGCGATCGCCTTTTCGGGGTTCACTGCGCCTGCCGCTGGCTTGTCGGCCGATGTGACGTACAGAACCAAGCCGATGATGGCAAAAATCGGAATCACAAACGAGAAAATTACCGCTAACAACAACTGCTTGGGGTTCTTGATCGGGCCGGTATGGGCTTCTTCGTGTTGGGTG
>JBKCTS010000010.1:0-3778 GCA_046318695.1 Acidovorax sp. | reverse complement strand
GGGCAACACCATCGTCATCATCGAGCACAACCTGGATGTGATCAAAACCGCCGACTGGCTCATCGACATGGGCCCCGAGGGCGGCGCGGGCGGTGGCACCGTGGTGGGCGTGGGCACGCCCGAGGAACTGGCCGCCAACCCGGCCAGCCACACGGGGCGCTACCTCAGGCCGCATCTGGGGCGAAATTCAGATTCAAAATAGCCACCCGCGCACGTCTGCAGGGCTCTAACAGCTATTGTTTTGATAGCAAGTGCCGCAGTGCCCGGCCGGTGGGGTGTCTGCCACACGCGCGGCCGTTGGGGCGGCGTGCGGCACCGGCTGTTCCCCAGGAGGGCCCATTCGGCAGGCCAGGGTGCAGCGGTGCGGCACCCGCCGCTATCATCCTCAAAACGGCCGTTGACCGCTTGTTCTCGCCCCGCACTCTGCATGCACTCGAGCCTTGACGTCTTTTTTCAGCCTCAGCTTTCGGGTGACAGCGCTGTGCACCGACACCCTGGCCAGGAGCCCGCCATGCAATCCATCACGCTGCGCTTTCTCGCTTCGCACCACAGCACGCCCACGTCGGCGGCCCGCATTCCGGGCGGCACGGTGCTGCACTGGGTGGACGAGGCAGGCTTTGCGTGCGCCAGTGCCTGGGCCCGTGGGCCGTGCGTCACGCAGTTTGTGGGCGGAGCGGATTTCTCACGGACCATCCGCCCTGGAGACCTGGTGGAGGTGCATGCCCGACTGGCCTATACGCACGAGGCGACCCTGAACCTGGTGGTGGAGGTACGAAGCGGCAGCGTACAGGGTGGCCCGCTGCACGATGTGATGCACTGCGTGGCGGCCTACACCGCGGTGGACGCCGATGAAGTGCCGCGCAACGTGGACAAGTGGGTGCCACAGACCCCGGGCGACATCGCACTGGCGCAGCGTGTGCGTGCCCATTTGGAGGCCGCGCGGGCGGCTTGAAGCCCGCCTGGCTGCGTCAAACCGCTCGGGCGCTCTTGCGCGCTTGCGTGGTCAATTGATCAAACGCCCGTCGCGCCCGATCATGGTCATGTCCACAAATTCGGAGCCGTTTTGGTTGCCGGGGCGAAACGCCACTTCGTAGCCGCCCACATCGACGCGCATGGTGGACAGGGTTTGCAAGAATCCGGCGCGTGTCAGAGGCTGTTTGGTGCGCTTTAAGGCCTCGCACAACACCTTGGCGGCGATAAAGCCTTCAAACGAGATGTAGTCGGGCTTTGCAGCGGAGTCGCTGCTTTTGAGCAGTCGGTTGTATTCCTTGCTGACCTCCGCGACCTGCTTGTAGGGGTTGGGCACCAGTTGCGTGACCGAGATGCCGAACGCCTGGTTGCCCAGATCCTGGGCCAGCTGGGCAGCGCCCACCAGGCTGCGGGCGTAGTACTGCGACTTGCGCCCGATGGCTGCCTCATAGCCCTTGATGAAGGCAACCGCGTCGGTACCCGACACCCCCAGCAGCACCGCCTGCGCGGTGACCGGCGCCAACTGCTTGATGGCGTTTTCCGGCTTCGCAGAGTTATTGGGCATGGTGCCGGTACCCACCAGCTTGGCGCCGTATTTTTCGATCAGCAGCTGCAAGTCGGCCTGTAACTCATCGCCGGGCTTGCTGCTGTAGCGCACGAAGGCGATGTCGCGTATCCCCAGCGTGGTGATGTGCCGGATGATGTTTTCCAGCTCGGCCTGAAAGCTCGCCCGCACCGTGAAAACCATCGGACTGCTCGACTTGTAGATGTCGGCGGCCCCCGTGTAGGGCGCAAAAAAAGGTACTTTGCGTTCGCTCGCCACCGGGATCACCGCCCGCGCCACCGGCGTCCAGGTGTAGTGGGTGAGCGCAAACGCCTTGTGCTCTTCGAGCAACTTGACGGTGTTCTGGATGGCCAGTTCGGGCTTGTACTGGTCATCGAGCGACACCAGGCGAATTTTCCGCCCGTGGATACCGCCCCGCCGGTTCACCTCATTGAAATACAGCAACGCGCCGTCCCGGTACGCCGCCGCCTGACCTGCAAAGCTGCCTGTGAATGACGCGGACTGGCCCAGCACGATATCACCTTGGGACACATCCTGGGGGGCCGCTTGAAGCGGGGCTATCAGCAACAAGACCAGTAACCATAGTTTCATGGTGATCACCTTTTTCTGGTTTGAGACGAGAGCGGCAAGCGCTGAGAACATCGGGTGGGATTGCATGGGGCTTCTCCTTGGTGAGAGCCTTCAGGTTACGGTTTGTATCAAGCACTGACAAACGATGGATGCGCCTGATAACAGTCCCGTTTGGAATGTTTTGAAAGCCCACGATGTCCTCGCCAGGTCGGGTTTCCCCACTTTTGCGATGGGTGGGTGCCTTCCAGATTCATCCCAAAAACGGCAGTTGGATGCACTTGCCAGCGCCGCTTTTGGGGTGCCAGGCAAGGCGCGACGACGCGGCAGGCTCGTGCCTGCAAGGAAGAGCAACACCGCATGGGGCTCCAAAAGCGGCGCTGGCAAATGCATAGCGCTGTCACCCGAAAGGTGAGGCTGCAAAAACAACCCAAGGCTATTGGGCAAAAAGGCATAAAAAAATGGACCGCTGCGGTTGATTTGCAGCCGACGACTTTCAAGTCCGACAGGCCCCTGGGCTGCGGTTAAGCTTTGGTGCCTATGTCCCAACCGAGTTTTGTTCCTCCGTTCACCACCCCGGCCAAGGTGGCCGAGCGCCTGCACACCACGGGCTTTGCGGTGCTTGCGCCCGCCGACGTGGCGCGATGGATGGGTGCCGACCTGCCCGCGCTGATGGCCCTGAACGGCGACTGGGGCAAGCTGCCACCTGATGAATTCCTCAAGGACGGCGGGCGCTACCGCAAGCGTCGGCATGCCTGCTTTGTGGTCGATGGTGGCGACGTGCGCCCGGTGCCCCACAGGGCCCATTGGCAACCCGTTGAGTACAACGCGCTGCATGGCGGCATGGAGCGCTGGTTTGCGCCCATGGAGGCTGCCATGGTGGCATCGCCCGTGTGGCAGCAACTGCTGGCTGCCCTGGCTGGGGTGTCTGATGCGGTGTTTGCTGCCGCGCAGGCGCCTGTGCCCTGGTTTGTGGAGGCGCACCAGTTTCGCATCGACACCACCGACGGCATCGGCCGCCCCACGCCTGAAGGCGCGCACCGCGATGGGGTCGATCTGGTGGCTGTTTTTCTGGTGGGCCGGGTTGGCGTCAAGGGCGGCGAGACGCGCGTGTTCGAGGCCAGTGGCCCGGCGGGGCAGCGCTTTACGCTGACCGAGCCCTGGTCGCTGCTGCTGCTCGATGATGCGCGCATGATCCATGAGACCACACCCATTCAGCCCACAGCCCCGGGTGGCCACCGCGACACGCTGGTGGTGACCTGCCGGCGCGGCAGCTTCCAGGGGGCCGATGTGGTGTCGGCTACGGCCTCTGCTGCCACGCCCTGAGAGGTCGTCAGCACAAACACGCGGCCGGCTGCAGTGCCCTTGGTGGGGTGTCGCCGCGCTGCTTTTGAATGGCATCGATTTGATGCCAATCAAGACGCCCCGCGGCAGCCGGGCAGACACTGGCGGGCAGGGTCAGGTCACAAGCCTGGCGTTCACCCCCACCTTAGGAGAAGCATCATGTTCAAGCACATTCTGGTTCCTGTTGACGGCTCTGACGCGTCGCTCTTGGCCGTGGCCAAGGCCGCAGGGCTGGCCAAGGCTTTTGGCAGTGCCGTCACCGCCCTGTATGTTCTCGATCCCTATCCCTTCACTGGCGTGGGGGCTGAGTTTGCCTACGGCCAGGCGCAGTAC
>JBKCTS010000009.1:0-1561 GCA_046318695.1 Acidovorax sp. | reverse complement strand
TTTTGCCACCGACGCTGCAACGCTCGCGACAAGCGGCCGTCCAACCGTCATACTGATTGGGCAGCAGCACGGCGATGAACCCGCCGGTAGCGAAGCCCTGCTGGTGATCGCACGCGAGTTGGCGCAGGGCCTGCTGGAGCCCCTGCTCGACCGCCTGAACGTCGTGGTGGTGCCGCGCGCCAACCCGGATGGCGCTGCGGCGGGCACGCGAGTCACGGCCAACGCGGTTGACATGAACCGCGACCACCTTCTGCTGAGCACACCCGAGGCACGCGCCCTTGCCAAGCTGGTCAACGACTACCAACCCATGCTGGTCGTGGACGCCCACGAATACGCGGTGATGGGCACATTCCTGCAAAAGTTCAATGCCATTCAGCGCTACGACGCACTGCTGCAATACACAACCACCGCCAATTACCCCGAGTTCCTCACGAAGGCTTCGCAGGAGTGGTACCAACAGCCAATGGTGGCGGCGCTGAAGTCGCAAGGCCTCTCCAGTGATTCGTACTACACCACATCAACCAACCCGCAGGACAAGCTCATCTCAATGGGGGGAACGCAACCAGATACCGGACGTAACGTCCACGGCCTGAAGAACACGGTCAGCCTGTTGATTGCAAGCCGCGGCGCGGGCCTGGGCCGCATGCACATTCAGCGCCGTGTGCACACCCATGTCACGGCCATCACCAGCGCGCTGCGCAGCACCGCGGAGCGCGCCGCCAACCTGGAGCAGGTGCGGTCCTTTGTGGTACGCGACGTCAGCGCTATGGCTTGCCGTGACCAAGTGGTGGTGGAGGCCGAGGCGACACCCACCCGGCGCGACCTGGAGTTCCTCGACCCTCAAACCGGCGGCAATCGCACCGTGCTGGTTGATTGGAACTCGTCCCTGACCTTGCGCACGGTCAAAGTTCGACCAAGGCCTTGCGGCTACTGGCTTTCAGCCTCATCGTTTGAAGCTGTGGACCGTTTGAAGATGCTCGGTGTGCAGGTAATGCGCATTGCGGAGCAGAGCTCGCTCCTGGCGGAAACCTATCGCGAAACATCCCGTCAGACAGGAGATCGTCCGGACTTGATCGGCAATGTCGCCGGGGGCGCGGCAATTGTGCGAGTGCAGGTGACTTCGCTGCGCAGTGCCGTCGACGCGCCCGCTGGCAGCTATTACGTGCCGCTGAACCAGCCGCGCGCGCACCTTGCGGTTGCAGCGCTGGAGCCCGATACGCCCAACAGCTACATTGCCAATCGGCTCATCACAGCGCTCGATCACACGGCACGGATCATGTCAACGCCGTCTCTGGTGTTCGAAGAGACTGACTGACCGGGCATCGATCGCAATCTCGCCAGACGGGCGCAGTCCGGGCCCATCACTGCGTGGCGGGCAAGGTATGATCCGCAGCCTGCCGGAATGCAATTCGCTGCGACAGTTGGCACATTTCAGGCCGTGCACGCCTTTTTCTGTCTGCCCGTAGCTCAACTGGATAGAGCAATAGCCTTCTAAGCTATAGGTCGGGGGTTCGAGTCCCTCCGGGCAGGCCACAATAGCCTCTCAAACAGTCTCACACCC
>JBKCTS010000008.1:0-7077 GCA_046318695.1 Acidovorax sp. | reverse complement strand
GTGCTGGCGGCCACGGGGGCAGACGCCATCATGATTGGCCGCGCGGCGCAGGGCCGGCCCTGGATTTTTCGGGAGATCGGTCACTTCCTGGCCACGGGCGAGCACCTGGCGCCGCCGCTGGTCGCTGAGGTTCGCCGCCTGCTGCTCGACCATTTGAACGACCACTACAGCCTGTACGGCGAGCCGACCGGCGTGCGCAGCGCTCGCAAGCACATTGCGTGGTACCTGCGCGCCCTGCCTGGCGGCGAGGCCTTCAGGCAACACATCAACACCATCGAAGACGCTGCCACGCAATGGCAGGCGGTGGCCGACCATCTGGATGCCCTGGGCGCGCAGATGGACCGGCTGCCTGCTGCCACTGGCCACGGGGCAGACACACAAGAACAAGAGAGACTGGTTGCATGAGCAAGAAACACATCGAAGAGTGCGTGCGCGAAAGCCTGCAAAACTACTTTCGCGACCTAGGGGGCGAGACGCCCGACGGCATGTACGACATGCTGGTGCGCGTGGTCGAGAAGCCGCTGCTGGAGGTGGTGATGAGCCAGGCCGACAACAACCAGTCGCGTGCCGCGCAATGGCTGGGCCTGAACCGCAACACCCTGCGCAAAAAGCTCGTGGAGCACAAGCTGATCTGAACGGGCCCGCCCATCTAGTGCTTCTATTTTGATAGCTGCTTGACCAAGAGCATCAAGCGCAACAGCCGTATTTATCTAAAAACCACAGACCGCCATGAACGCACTCCTATCCGTATCCGACAAGACCGGCATCGTTGACTTTGCCAAGGCCCTGCACGCCCTGGGCATCAAGCTGCTGTCCACCGGCGGCACCGCCCAGTTGCTGGCCAAAGAGGGGCTGCCAGTGACCGAGGTGGCCGAGGTCACCCGGTTTCCCGAGATGCTCGATGGCCGCGTGAAGACCTTGCACCCCAAGGTGCACGGCGGCCTGCTGGCGCGCCGCGATCTGCCGGCCCACATGGCGGCGCTCAAAGAGCATGGCATCGACACCATCGATTTGCTGGTGGTCAACCTCTACCCCTTTGAAGCCACTGTGGCCAAGGCGGGCTGCACGCTGGCCGATGCGATTGAGAACATCGACATTGGCGGCCCCGCCATGGTGCGCAGCGCTGCCAAGAACTGGAAGGACGTGGGCGTGATCACCGCCGCCGACCAGTACGAGGCCGTGCTGGCCGAGCTCAAGGCAACCGGCAAGCTGTCTGACAAGCTGCGTTTTGCGCTGTCGGTGGCTGCGTTCAACCGCATCGCCCAGTACGACGGCGCGATCAGCGATTACCTGTCTTCCGTTGCGTTCGACGCCGAAAAGCTGTCGGAAAGCTACGTACCCGAGCGCAGCCAGTTCCCCGGCCAGAGCAACGCTGCCTTCATCAAGCTGCAGGACCTGCGCTACGGCGAAAACAGCCACCAGCAGGCCGCGCTGTACCGCGACCTGAACCCCGCGCCCGGCTCGCTGGTGACCGGCGTGCAGCTACAGGGCAAAGAGCTCTCCTACAACAACATCGCCGACGCCGACGCTGCGTGGGAATGCGTCAAGGGCTTTGACGCTGCCGCCTGCGTCATCGTCAAGCATGCCAACCCCTGCGGCGTGGCCGTGGGTGTGGGCGCGCTGGACTCCTACAGCAAGGCCTTCCAGACCGACCCCACCAGCGCCTTTGGCGGCATCATTGCCTTCAACTGCCTGGTGGATGAAGCGGCGGCCGCCCAGGTCAGCAAGCAATTTGTGGAAGTGCTGATGGCCCCGGACTTCACGCCCGGGGCGCTGGAGATCTTCAAGGCCAAGGCCAATGTGCGCCTGCTGAAAATTGCCCTGCCCGCGCCCGCCGGGGCCACGCACTGGCAGCGCGGCCGCAACGCCATGGACAGCAAGCGCATTGGCTCGGGCCTGCTGCTGCAGACGGCCGACAACCATGAGCTGTCACTCAGCGATCTCAAGGTCGTGACCCAAAAGCAGCCCACGCGGGAGGAAATGGACGACCTGCTGTTCGCCTGGAAGGTGGCCAAGTACGTCAAGAGCAACGCCATCGTGTTCTGCAAGGGCGGCATGACCATGGGCGTGGGCGCGGGCCAGATGAGCCGCCTGGATTCGGCCCGCATCGCCAGCATCAAGGCCAGCCATGCCAACTTGTCGCTGCAAGGCACGGTGGTGGCCAGCGATGCGTTCTTCCCTTTCCGCGACGGCCTGGATGTGGTGGTCGATGCAGGCGCCACCTGCGTGATCCAGCCCGGCGGCTCCATGCGCGACAACGAGGTGATTGCCGCAGCCGACGAGCGTGGCGTGGCCATGGTGTTCAGCGGCGTGCGCCACTTCCGCCACTGATCGCCCCTGATCGCCCCGGTCGTCAGCCGGGATAGATGGCCCCCAGCAGCCGGGGCCCGGCAGCGCCGGTGACCGCCGGCAGGTTGCCGGGCTGGCCCTGTACCAACTGCCTTGCCAGCCACGCAAAGGCGGCGGCTTCTACTTGCAGGGCGGGCAAGCCGAGCGGGTCGGTCGCTGTCACTGCCACACCCGGGCAGTGGGCGCGCAGACGCTCCATCAGGTGCGTGTTCAACGCGCCGCCTCCGCACACTGCCAGCAATTTGGCATCTTTGATGTAGCGATGGGCGCTGATGGAGCAGGCACGGGCGGTGAATTCCGTCAAGGTGGCCTGCACGTCCTGCGGGGCGGCGTCTGGGTGATTGGTGAGGATCTGGGCCAGCCACCGGGCGTTGAACAGGTCGCGGCCCGTACTTTTGGGCGGCGCTTTGTGAATAAACGGCTCGTTCAGAAGCGCCTCCAGCAGCTGCGCCAGCACCCGCCCCCCGGCAGCCCACTGCCCGCCCGCGTCGTAGGGGGCGCCCCTGTGCAGCTGGCACCAGTGGTCCATCAAGGCATTGCCCGGGCCGCAGTCAAACCCCACAACGCTGCCGTCGGCCCCCAGCACGCTGAGGTTGGAGATGCCGCCGAGATTGAGCACGAGCACCGTCTCGTCCGGGCGGCCAAACACGCCCTGGTGGAACGCGGGCACGAGCGGCGCGCCCTGGCCACCCGCGGCCACGTCGCGGCTGCGAAAGTCGGCCACCACGGCGATGCCGGTGAGTTCGGCCAGCAGCGCGGGGTTGCCCAGCTGCAGGGTGTAGCCGGTGCCGTCAAATTCGCCGGGGCGGTGTCGAACTGTTTGCCCATGAGCGCCGATGGCGCGGATGGCCGTGGGGGGATGACCGGCCTGCCGCAGCAGCGCTGCCACTACCTGTGCGTAAACGCGCGAGACCGCTGCGCCAGCCAGCGCGGCCCGGTGCAGCTCGTCGTGGCCCGGCGTGTTCAGGGCCAGCAGCTCGGCGCGCAGCGCCGGGTCAAACCCAGCCGACGCGTGCGCCAGGACCTTCATGCGGGCGCCCGAGAAGTCTGCCAACACGCCATCCACGCCATCCAGCGAGGTGCCGGACATGAGGCCGATGTAAAGCTCGGTCATGGGGTGCGGTAGCGGCCTATCAGTGCGCTGCGCCGCGCAACGGGCCGGCGCAGGAAGCGATGCAACCGGCGCAGCACGGGCCGGGCCCGCTGCAAGCCGCCCACAGGCCGGGGAGCGCAGCGGGCGGCACGGCGCGCAGCCCGGTCAGTTGGCGCTGGCCTGCTCGATGAGAGCTGCCGCAGACAGTTGGACGCGCATGGCCGCAGCAAGGCGGTCGAATGCAGGGCGGGCGGCTGCCGAGACCGGCGCTGCAGCCTCGCTCTGGGCCACGATGGTCATGGGGTCCTGGTGCTGGCCGTTGACGCGGAACTCAAAATGCAGATGCGGCCCCGTGGCCCAGCCGGTTGCGCCCACGGCACCGATGGTCTGGCCCTGCTCGACCGACTGGCCCAGGCGCACGTCGATACGGCTCAAGTGGGCGTACACGGTCACGTGCTGGTTGCGGTGCTTGACGAACACCACATTGCCGTAGCCGCCTTGCACACCGGCGAACTCCACGACACCATCGCCCACGGTACGCACTGCGGTACCCGTGGGCGCGGCAAAGTCGGTGCCCAGGTGGGCGCGCCAGGTTTTCAGGATGGGATGCAGGCGCATCTTGAAGCCGCTGGTCACACGCGAAAACTCCAGGGGCGATGCCAGGTAGGCGCGGCGCATGCTCTCGCCGTCCAGCGTGTAGTACGCGCCCTTGGCGGCACCGCGCTCCTGGAACCACACGGCCTGGTGGGTCTTGCCGTTGTTGACGAACTCGGCGCTCAGCACGCGGCCGCTGGACAGGGGCTCGCCGTCGGCCTCCAGGGTTTCGTACACCACCGAGAAGCGGTCGCCCTTGCGCAGCGAGCGGCGGAAATCAATGTTGCCCGAGAACAGCTCGGCCACCTGCACGGCCACCGCGTCGGGGATGTTGGACGCATCGGTCGCGGCAAACAGCGAGCTCTGGATGATGCCGCCTGCCAGCCGGCTGCTCACGGTCATCTTGGCGGTCTCGATGCGCGTGCTGAACTTGTCGCCTTCGCGTTCGACGACGAGACGGCGGAAGTTGCCGCTGTCATCGGGCACCCAGCGCACGGTCAGGCGGATCAGGCGGTGGTCGTCGGTGGTTTCGGCCGACACCACGCGCCCTGTGCGGCCAAGCATGTTTTGGCGCACCGCGTTGTCGCCCCGCATGAAAGCGGCGGCGGCCGGGTCGGCCACGCCCATGCGCTGCAGCAGGGATTCGGGGGTGTCGCTGCTGCGCACCTGTTCGGAGCGGTACAGCGAAAAGGCGGGTAAGTCGATTTCGCCAAGGACCAGATTGTCTGCCAGGGACTCGACGGGGTAGCTGACCATGCGCACGGGCAGATCGCTGGGATCGGGCGCGAACGATGCCACGGCAAACGCGCCGCCGCCGCCCGTGAGCATCACGGCAGCGATGGCGGCCATCAGGCGCTGGGGGTGGCGCTGGATCGTGAGGGAAATCCGGTCTAGCAAAGCCGCGCTGGCGGAGGTCAAGCCGTGAATCAAGGTTCTATCCCCAGGGTGAGCGTGCATCAAAACCGCAGGCCCGAATTGACATCGGGTTGCGGCGCGGCGCACAGGCAGTCGGGTTGCAATGGATCGGCCGTGTCGGTGACAGGCCGAACTGGCGGGCCCACTAGAATCCGCGTCAAGAAACGTGGGCTGGAGTATAGCGGCGCCTGCGGTACGGACATCCAAAAAAACCCTTATGAATCAATCTGCTGTTACCCCGACGCCGGTCTCTGATGGTGTAGCGCGGGCACTTGAAATCTCGCTGCGCGGGGTTGAAGAACTGCTGCCGCAGGACGAATGGATCAAGAAGCTCGCGCGCTCGGAGGCCACCGGCACGCCGCTGCGCATCAAGCTCGGCCTGGACCCCACCGCACCGGACATCCACATCGGCCACACCGTGGTACTCAACAAAATGCGGCAATTGCAGGACCTGGGCCACCAGGTGATCTTTCTGATTGGTGATTTCACCAGCCTGATCGGCGACCCCTCCGGGCGCAACAGCACCCGTCCGCCGCTCACGCCCGAGCAGATCAAGGCCAACGCCGAGACCTACTACCGCCAGGCCAGCCTGGTGCTGGACCCGGCCCGCACCGAGATCCGCTACAACAGCGAGTGGAGCGAGCCGCTGGGCGCCAGCGGCATGATCCAGCTTGCGGCCAAGTACACCGTGGCCCGCATGATGGAGCGCGACGACTTCCACAAGCGCTTTACCACCGGCCAGTCGATTTCGGTGCACGAGTTTCTGTACCCGCTGATGCAGGGCTACGACTCGGTGGCCCTGAGAAGCGACCTTGAGCTTGGCGGCACCGACCAGAAGTTCAACCTGCTGATGGGCCGCCACTTGCAGCAAGAGCATGGCCAGGAGCCGCAGTGTGTGCTCACCATGCCGCTGCTGGGGGGGCTCGATGGTGTGGACAAGATGTCCAAGTCGAAGAACAACTACATCGGCATCACCGAAGAGGCCAACACGATGTTTGCCAAGGTGCTGTCCATCAGCGACACGCTGATGTGGGACTGGTTCACGCTGCTGTCGTTCAAAAGCCTGGCCGAAATCGCCGCGCTCAGGGCCGAGGTGGCGGGCGGCCGCAACCCCAAAGATGCCAAGGTGATGCTGGCCAAGGAGATCACCACCCGCTTTCACAGCGCCGCGGCGGCCGATGCGGCCGAGCAGGACTTCATCAACCGCAGCAAGGGGGGCGTGCCCGATGAGATCGCCGAGGTGGCGCTGCCGGACGCCCCGCTGGGCATTGGCGCCCTGCTCAAGCAGGCAGGGCTTGCGCCATCGACCAGCGAGGCCAGCCGCCTGATTGACGGCGGCGGCGTGCGGGTGGACGGCGCAGTCATCAGCGACCGGGGCCTGAAGCTTGATGCCGGAACCTATGTGGTGCAGGTGGGCAAGCGCAAGTTTGCGCGGGTGACGCTGGGCTGATGTGGGTCGCAAGGCCACCGCATCGCATTAAAAAAGCCGTCCGCCGCGCGACCATATTGCCACAATAGCTACATTTTTAATAGCAATCGTCGGATGGAGCCTCAGCCTAAAAACGGCAGTTGGATGCATTTGCCAGCGCTGTTTTTGGGGCGCCCGGCAAGGCCCGAGTCCATGCGGTGTGCGGCAAGATGACAAGCGGTCAACTGCCGTTTTGAGGCTCAGTCCAGGTTGTCGTTCAGGTCCGGGTCCGGCACATCGCCGATCGCTTCGCGCGTGGCCTGCGCCTGGAGCTCAAGCCAGGCGCAAAAGGCCTTGATCTCGGGCCGCTGGGCGCTGCGCGGCCCCACCAAGAGCCAGTACGCCAGCGGTGAGTCGATGCGATGCCCCGGCAGCACCTCGACCAGATCGCCCGCGGCCAGCGCGTCGGCAATCAGTGGCATGCGGGCGAGCGCCAGGCCTTGCCCGCTGAGGGCGGCCTGCACGATCTGGTGCGCGTAGTTGAAATACAGCCAGCGCTGGGGTTGCAGGGTGGCCAGGTCGCAGTTGTCGAACCAGCGGCGCCAGCTCAGGTACTCCAGGTGTTGCGAGCGGTGGGCGTCGCCCGCTTCAATCAGCGTGAAACGGGCCACATCGGCGGGTGTGCGCAGGGGTTTGCCGCTTTGGAGCAGCCAAGGGC
>JBKCTS010000007.1:0-3810 GCA_046318695.1 Acidovorax sp. | reverse complement strand
AGCCGCAGGGCGTCCAGCACCGAGGCTGCGGGGCCTATGGTGTGCACCGTGGCATCGGGTTTGGACTGAAGAATTTTTGAGACGACGGTCATGAAAATCTCCTTCAAAAAACGCCACGGCACCACCGGACGGTGCGGTGGTGTTCACGCTCTCATCACGAAACCCCGCGCGCGCAGCGCTGACGTTCAACCGGCGCGTCAAGCGCAACCCAGTCCTCAAGGCGATTTCAGCCCATTCGGGCCGACAGCGCAAGCCCGCCTCTGCCAGCCGGTGCCACCCTGGCTTTCAGGAGGAGGCCAGCGCCCGAGTGCCCGCCGAGGCCTTCATCTCCTTGCGCAGTGCCACCGCGTCGCGGCTTGGGGCAGAGGGCGATGAATCGACCCGGAAGACCTGGACTGTCTCGGTGACAGTCTGAGCCATCTCATTGAGGCGCATGGCAGACGCCGCATTTTGCTCGACCAGGGCGGCGTTTTGCTGGGTGATGTTGTCCAGTTGCGCCACCGCGGCATTGACCTGCGAAATGCCGCTCAGTTGCTCGTTGGAGGCATGGTGAATCTCGCCAATGAGCGTGTTGACCCGGCGCACCAACTCCAGCGCTTCAGACATGGTCCTTTGTGCCTGGTCGGTTCTTTGATGCCCCTCGGAGACCTTGGCCGCAGAGGCATCGATGAGCTGGCGGATTTCTTTGGCGGCAGACAGCGTTCGGTGCGAGAGGCTTCGGACCTCGGCCGCCACAACCGCAAAACCCCGCCCCTGTTCGCCCGCGCGTGCGGCCTCGACCGCAGCGTTGAGGGCCAGGATGTTGGTCTGAAACGCGATGCTGTCGATCAGTTGGGTGATCTCGCCGATGCGGCCCGACGAGGACTGTATCTGCCGCATGGTGTCCGCCACGCTATCGACAGCGGCGCTGCTGCGCTCGGCCACCGTCGAAGCCTGGGATGCCAGCGAAGTGGCCTGCTGTGCGGAATCGGCTGTCTGGCGCACAGTGCCCGTGATCTCCTCCATGGAGGCAGCGGTCTGCTCGAGGTTGCTGGCCTGTGACTCGGTGCGGGCCGACAGGTCATGGTTGCCGTCCGCGATTTCACGGGTGGAGACCTGCATCCGGTGGCTCTCGAGCCTAGCGTCCCGAACAATGGACATCAGGTTTACTTTGAGCTGCGACAAAGCCTGCTGCAGCGAGCCTACAACGTCACTGCGGGTCACGGTGATCCTTTGGGTCAGGTCCCCTGCAGCCATGCGGTTGGCCCACTTCAGCATTTGTTGCAGCGGCGCAATGGTCACGCCGTGCAGGTACACCGCAGAACCGATTGCCAACACCAGCACGCCAAGCCACGACAGCACAGCCAGTAGCGACAGCGACGCCCCCCCCGCCATGGCCGCACCCACTGCGGCCAGCACGACCAGCGCCTGTAGTGCCACCATCTTTGCAGCAACCCCCAGCCGTGCCAGGGATGCAAGACGGCTCCACAGATCGTTCTTGACCAACCTACCGGCACGAAGCACGTGGATGGCCTGGCCCGCAGCCTTTTCTTCGCGCATCGTCTGGTAGAGCGCTTCGGCGGCCTTGATCTGCTCGCGCGTGGCCTCGGTTCGCACCGACATGAAACCCATGGGCTTGTCACCGTCCATCAAGGGGGTCACATTGGCCATCACCCAATAGAAACTACCATCCTTGCGCCGGTTCTTGACCGGGGCGGACCAGGGAATCCCGCTCTCGATGGTGGCCCACATGTCGCGAAATGCCTCTTCGGGCATGTCAGGGTGACGGATCATGTTGTGGGGCTGGCCCAGCAACTCCTCCTTTTCAAAGCCGCTCACCTCCACAAAGGTGGGGTTGCAATACAGAATGCGGCCCTTGAGATCAGTGGTTGACACCAAGGTCTCACCCCTGGGAAACGGATATTCATTCTGGTTAACTGGCAAATTCACGCGCATGAATGGTCTCCTGTACAACGAGCCGCCGGCCTTCCGTGGCATCGATTGGCAATCAAGTTCTGTCCCCTGCAATCCATCTTAAAAAACATGTTTGTGATCGAGCCATCACCACACCACGCGGCAACGCAACATTTACCCCATCCAGTGGATTCGAACATCGAGCAGATGCTTGCGCACGCCGCTCAACACACTTGTCAAGCCCATCACACTTGATCCTTGCATGGAAGTGCTTGCTTTAGATCAGACATCTTCAAGATATTGTCTGTTTGCATTTGCAAGTGTTGCAAGACGTTAACAAAACAGCCCGGTGCCCCACTGCGGTGCGGTAGATCTGGCACGTACCTTGCAAGCGCAAGGCGATGTAGGGCCCCAGGGGCCCCATGCCCGGTGCAACGGCGCACTTTGCGGGCAGACAGGACGAAGGCGTCCCCACCTGTGGTTTCGAGCGTTTCGAAGCTGCACGGTGAGGGCGCTTTTTTTTTGGACACGCACAGCGGCACGCCGCGGCGAAGGGGAGTTGCAATGAAGCTCAAGTTGGTGATGGTGGGAAACGGCATGGCTGGCGTGCGCACGCTGGAAGAGCTGCTCAAAATCGCGCCCGACCTGTACGACATCACGGTGTTTGGCGCTGAGCCCCACCCCAACTACAACCGCATCCTGCTGTCGCCCGTGCTGGCGGGCGAGCAGACCATTGACGAGATCATCCTCAACGACTGGCAGTGGTACGCGGACAACCACATCACGCTGCACACCGGCTTTACCGTGACCGATGTGGACCGCGTGCGCCGCGTGGTCAGCGCAAGCAGCAAGGACGGCCATGTCGTCACCGCCGGGTACGACCGCCTGATCATGGCCACCGGCTCCAACCCCTTCATCCTGCCGATCCCCGGCAAGGATTTGCAAGGTGTTCTGGCCTACCGCGACATCGCCGACACGCAGGCCATGATCGACGCGACCGCCACCTACCAGCACGCCGTCGTGATCGGCGGCGGGCTGCTGGGCCTTGAGGCCGCCAACGGACTGATGAAACGCGGCATGCAGGTGACCGTGGTGCATGTCAGCGACTGGTTGATGGAACGCCAACTGGACGAGGTGGCCGGCAAGATGCTGCAAAAGTCGCTGGAAGAACGCGGCATGAAGTTTTTGATAGGCGCCCAGACGGTGGCGCTCGCGGGCAACGACCAAGGCCGTGTGGCCAGCGTCCGGTTCAAGGACGGCACCGAAGTACCCGCCGACCTGGTGGTGATGGCCGTGGGCATACGCCCCAACACAGAGCTTGCCGAAAAGATGCGCCTGCACGTCCACCGCGGCATCGTGGTGAGCGACACGCTGCAGACCACCACGGACCCGCGCATCTACGCTGTGGGCGAATGCGCGGCACACCGCGGCATTGCCTACGGCCTGGTCGCGCCACTGTTCGAGCAGGGCAAGGTTCTGGCCAACCACCTGGCCGAATATGGCATTGGCCGCTACCAGGGTTCACTCACCTCCACCAAGCTCAAAGTCACCGGCATCGACCTGTTTTCTGCGGGCGACTTTCAGGGCGGCGACGACACCGAAGAGATCGTGATGAGCGACCCTTTTGGTGGCGTGTACAAAAAGCTCGTCATCAAAAACGACAAGCTGGTAGGTGCCTGCCTGTACGGCGATACGGTGGACGGCAGCTGGTACTTCAAGCTCATCCGTGACGGCCGGCCCATCGGCGACATCCGCGACCAGCTGATGTTCGGCGAAAGCAACATCGGCGACGTGGGCCACCAGGGCCAGAGCAAGGCATCGGCCATGGCCGACAGCGACGAGGTGTGCGGCTGCAATGGCGTGACCAAGGGCGCGATCTGCAAGGCCATCAAGGACAAGGGCCTGTTCACCCTGGAC
>JBKCTS010000006.1:0-3566 GCA_046318695.1 Acidovorax sp. | reverse complement strand
CGCGCTGAGCCATCGCAAGTAAGGCTCTACAATGCTTTGTTGTCTGCAGAGATGCTGCGTTGAGCAGCGGCTTGGGGCGTTAGCTCAGTTGGTTAGAGCAGAGGACTCATAATCCTTTGGTCGTTGGTTCAAGTCCAACACGCCCTACCAAGCGAAGTAAGGAAAGCCCGCTATCAATACGGTAGCGGGCTTTTTTGTTTTTGAGGCTATGTAGCCACCATGTAGCCAGCGGTACAGGGTTTCGCTCCGTGTAACCAGCGTGTACGTACCGACAACGGCCCGGAGTTCAACAGCCGCGTCTTCATGGCCTGGGCGCAAAAGCATGGCATGGGGCGTGAGCCGGAGGAGTTTTCGGGCCACGGCCTTCGCGCAGGCTACGTGACCACGGCGGCGATGGCGTCGCTGCCTACCTGGCTCATCCGAGAGCAGACCGGGCACCGCAGCGATGCTGTGCTGGCGCGGTACATCCGGCCAGTCGAGAAGCGGAAGATTCCGTCGCTGCTTTGATGCAGCCCGAAGTCGTTGCGTGCGGGGTCAGACCCAGCGCAGCGCGTCAGGGCGCCAAGTGGCCGTTGCCTGACTGCCAGCGGCGGCGACTTCCGTTGTTGGCCACAGCAGGTCGTCCAGCAGCGCCACTGTGTCACCCAGGCTGGCGGCTTCAATGCGATTCTTGTTCAGGAAGGCTTGCCACTGGCGCAGCTTTGCAGTGTCTTCGCTGAACTGCTTGGTCAGTGCCAAGGGCCGCTCGGTGGGCAGGGCGGTCTGCCGCCGGTCGAAGGTGGCGGCGATGGCTGCGGCTAGCGTCGCCCCATCCAGTTCTGTGCGTCGTGCAATCACCGCAAGGTCAAAGAAGTCCTTCATGCGGCTGTTCGCTTGCCCCAGCATCACCATGGCCTGGTACTTCTCGGCGATCACGGTGTAGACGGGATAGACCCGTAGCGTGGGGGCTGGGAAGTCGCCCAGCAAGGTGGGGTAGGCCACCGTCTGTGGCCCCGGCGTGATGGCATCACCGAAGCCCACGTCGATCTGCAGGGCACAGCGTGCGGAGCCGATGCGTGCCACCAGCGTGATGCGGGTGCCGCCGTAGGTGTTGTCCTCGCGAATGGCGTCGGCCTTCACGGAGTCGGGATCGAACACGATGCCGTCACCCAGGTCCATGGCGACGATGTCGCGGAAGGTGGCGATCAGACTCGCCTCGTCGTCGGGGCCGAAGCCCAGCAAGTCGGCGTCCCTTGTGGGCCGGTGTGGCGTGTCGTACCAGAGTGCAAAGAGCAGGGCGCCCTTCAGCAGAAAACGGTCGGCGTGCGGGGACATGCTGACACGGGCCAGCAGCCGCTCCATTCCGAAGCGGTTGAGCAGCAGGTTGTAGTCGTCGCCGCGTTGTTTGGCGAGGGTCAGCAGTCGGGCCAGGATCGATGCGGAGAGGTTGCCGGAGGATGTAAGACCTCCGCCCTCGCGGGCTGCGGTGCTAGCTTGCTTGGGGCGGCCCGGCGCTGCGCTCATTGCGTCACCGCCTCTAGGTAGGGCTGCATGACACGTTCGACTCGGTTGATCTTGGCGAAGTGGCTCAGCTCAGCCATGGTGACTTTACGGCTGCGCCAAGCGTCTTTCAGCGCCTCCAGCGCCACATCCAGGCCGATCTTGTTGCGGAACTTGAAGCAGTCGGTCACCGTCTTGGCGGCGCTGTACACGCGGATGGGAGCGCCGTGGTCGGTCACGGTCTGAATACCATCGCTGTAGGCCGCCCCACGCAGGCGCGTGATGCGCAGCGTGGGGTAGCTCAGGGCCGGGGTTTGTGTCGCCTCGGGCAGCGCGATCCACACTTCGTGCGGCAGTTGCGTGCCGATCTCATGGAGTTGCAGCGCACTCAGAAGGCACAGCACGGCCTTGGGCACACGCTGGCAGACCTCGATCAGCGTCTGGTGCTCGGTGACTTCGGCGTCGGGCAGTCCGTATAGGCCACGGGCGAATCGTTGCAGCTTGCCAGCTTGATGCAGCCGGATCAGAAGCTGCGGCGACCAGCCGTGCTCGCGCACATCCGCTGCCCGCAGCACGCGCCGGTGCCGGGCCAGTTCGAGGATGTGGTCAGACTGATGCATATGGGATTAGTTTAATATCCGCATTACTTTTGTTCAAGTGATGCGAAATTCAATCGGACCCTTGCCGTGGTTTCACGCCTCGCCGGCTCTGCGCATGGCCGCCGTGGCGTCTTCCATGGCGTTGCGAACTGGGGCGACGATCAAGCGGGCGTAGACCTTGGTGGCCTCCGGGGTCTTGTGATTCAGAGCCCTGCCGATGATTGGAACGCTGGTGCCGCTGCTGGCCAACCATGACCCGAGCCTGCGGCGGAGATCATGGATGTGCAGGTTACGCATCTCGTAGTGCTGCAGGTGAAGTCCAAGCTTCTCCGCCAATGGGGTGTAGCGTTCGATGGTCTGGACCGGGAAGTCAACGGCCTCTTCAAGGGCCAATTGGTAGTTGAAGGTCTTGGCCGTGGCCTTCTCCGTTAACGCCTCCACCAGACCCAATGCCGTGCTACGCGCCAGCATGCGCTCCCAAGCCCCTCGTGGCTCCACCAAATGGCCAGTCTCGCCGGAACCGGGGAACACGAAAAGCGACTTGCTGCCTTGGGCGTCCTTTTTTCGTCGCTCCAGTACCTCGATGGCCTCAGGGGTCAGCAGCACGGTCTGAGGCTCGCCGTTCTTGGTCATGGCGATTTGCCATTCCTTGCGTTCAAGGTGCACATCTGGCCACTGCGTCGCCAGCACATTGCTGCGGCGTGCTCCCGTGTACAGGGCGAGCTTGCCGTTTGAACCCGCAGGGCTGTTGAGGTTGTTAACGTCCGTTGTCTAAAGAGGGCGAAGAGTGGTGAAAAACAACATTAGCCACAATCGCACTCATAAACCTTTGGTCGTTGGTTCAAGTCCAACACGCCCTACCAACACGATCAAAAGAAGTTTTTCCAGGCAGGTCGTCGAGGCAGATTTTTGTGGTCTGCGTGATGTTCAGGTCGGGAGTGATCGGTAACGGCGCGAAATGGTCCCGGAACTTGCCTGTTCCACTCTGCGGCCTGCTTTTTGTGGGTATTATGAAGAAAGCATGCTATAATTCGAAGCTTAGCGGCTGTAGCTCAGCTGGATAGAGTACTTGGCTACGAACCAAGGGGTCGTGGGTTCGATTCCTGCCAGCCGCACCAACAGGGAAGCCCTGAGTCTGAAAAGGCTCAGGGCTTTTTCCTTGGTGCTTTTTGTGCGCTCACTGGGGGCTGCATTGTGGTGTTGTGCCACTCTGTTGCCCAGTGCATGTCGGGCCTGGTGTGAGTAGGATTCGATCCAGAGGAGTTTCTGGTGAGTAAGGCATTCACGAAAGAGTCTGGCAGTGAAGACGATGGCCCCGAATTACCCGTGCTGCCGGGGGGGAGGAACTACATCACCCCGGGCGGCTATAGCAGGTTGCGTTCGGAACTACTTCAGCTGATTGATGAAGAGCGGCCGAAAATCGTTGAAATCGTGCACTGGGCTGCCAGCAACGGGGACCGCTCGGAAAACGGCGACTACCTGTACGGC
>JBKCTS010000005.1:0-7127 GCA_046318695.1 Acidovorax sp. | reverse complement strand
GATCAGGTCAAGGCGCAGCTGGATCGGCAGTGCAGCACTTCTGCCGACATGCTGGGCATACCGCTCGACCAGGTCGTCCCTGTCTCCGCCCAGAAAGGGCTGGTCGCAAAGATCACAGAAGACGATGCTCTCCTGGCAGACAGCGGTCTGCCAGCTCTGGAGGAGGTCTTGGGCAAGGGCATCATGGGTCGGCGGCAGGCGATTCTTCGTGCGGCCGTGGCCAACGGTGTTGCCAGCTTGCGTACTGAGACATGTCGGCTGATCAACATCAAGCGGCGCGATCTCGACGATCAGATGGCTGAACTGCGCAGCCTGCGCGGGAAAAACGCGTCTGTCATCGAGTCGATGCGACATCGCATCGAGCAGGAGCAGCGTGAATTTGACCTGAGCACCGCGAAGATTCAGGCGGTTCGTGCCGTGCATCTCAAGCTGTTGCGTGACGTGTTCCATCAACTCGGCGCCAAGGCCTTGAAAGCGGAGCTTGCCGATCTGGCGCAGACGCTTCAGCAAAAAGGGCTCAAGCTTGGCAGCAAGAAGATTTACACAGCGACCTTTGATAAGCTGCGCAGCACTATGGGGAAGGCGCAGGCCTCGGGCACGGAAATTCAGGCAATGCTCAACGGAACCTTCCGGCAGCTCAATGCCGAGTTTGGATTCTCGCTGCAGGTGCCTGCTGTTCCCCAGCTGGATCGCTTCACGGACGACCTGAGCCGGATCGAGCAAAGCCACCTGCAATACCTCAGTCTCGGAAATGCCATCAAGCTCGCGCAGCCTGAGTTCGCTGAGCGGCTTGTGCGGGCTCTGGCCATGCGTCTTCGTACGGTGTACGAGTCTGCGGCCAACGACCTGGAGTTGTGGAGCAAGTCCGCTACTTCGCAGCTCGATGCCCAGTTGCGTGAGCGGCGAAAGAGCTTTGCCCGGCGAATCGAGGCCGTGGATCGCATCCAGCAAGCCGCTAGCGGGCTCGTCGAGCGAATTTCCGAGATTGAGGCGGGTGAGGAAGAGCTTGTTTCTCTGGAACAGAAACTCCAAAAGTTGACCGGAGAGCTCGTGGTACTTCCGGGCATGCCTGACAGCACGCCATCATCCCAGAACCTGACGCCTGCATGAGCCGAAAAGCGGGTGGCGAGGTCGCCACCAACGTTGTCGCGTGGCAGGCGGCTCACGGTCGAAAACATCTGCCTTGGCAGCAAACGAGGGACCCCTACCGGGTGTGGCTGTCCGAGATCATGCTGCAGCAGACCCAGGTGGTCACCGTGCTTGGGTACTACGACCGTTTCCTCAAGCGCTTCCCGGACGTCAAGGCGCTGGCCCGAGCAGAGCAAGATGAGGTGATGGGGCTGTGGAGCGGTCTCGGTTACTACAGCAGGGCCAGAAACCTCCATCAATGCGCCAAAGTCGTGACTGCGCAGTACGGTGGCAAGTTTCCGGATACCGCGCAGTTGCTTGCAACACTCCCTGGCATCGGAAGGTCGACAGCGGGTGCCATCGCCGCGTTCTGCTTTTCCGAGCGGGTCGCCATCCTGGATGCAAACGTGCGCCGTGTTCTGACCCGCGTGCTGGGGTTTGATGCGGATCTCGCCGTTGCGCGGAATGAGAAGCTTCTTTGGGACCGTGCCACCGAGTTGCTTCCCACGGGTGATCTGCAAACGGCGATGCCCCGCTACACGCAGGGTTTAATGGACCTTGGCGCAACGGTCTGTACACCCAAGGCGCCGCGTTGCACGTCTTGTCCGCTTCATTCGGTCTGCGTCGCGTTCTCGCAGGGCAAGCAGGAGCAATACCCGGTCAGAACTCGACAACTTCGGCGCAGGGCCGAGTCGTGGTGGCTGCTCGTACTCATGGACCCGGCAAGACGTGTGTGGTTGCATCGTCGCCCGGCGGTGGGGATCTGGGCAGGCATGCACTGCGTACCCGTGTTTTCCGATCAGGCGCAACTCATGCAGGTTGCAGCAGATTCTGAAGTCGGTGCAGCCCGCATTCAGACGTGGGAAGTGCCGCCGTTGATGCACGCACTGACGCACCGCGATCTGCACCTTCACTCACTGGTTGTGCAGGGCGATCTTGCACCCCGACCCTTGCCGCATGGAGACTGGTTTGGTGTGGATCAGTGGGCAGGGATAGGTTTGCCAGCGCCCATTCGCAAGCTGCTGGACGGCGCCATTCAGCAACCGATCGTGTAGCAGCCAGGGGGCCTACCGGCCGTCAAGCTCCCGGTGGCGCTTCAATGCTGTCCATCTGTCACCGAACGCTTGCGCCAGACGCTCGACCAGATAGACCGATCGGTGTTGGCCGCCAGTGCACCCGATCGCCACCGTGACATAACTGCGGTGGTTGCGATCCAGCATTTCCAGCCAATGCCCCAAGAATTGTTCGATGTGCTGCTGCATCAGCAGTACGTCTGCCTGCTGTTGCAGAAAGTGCTGCACTGGCGCATCCAGCCCCGTTTGGTCGCGCAACGCGGGCTCATAGTGCGGATTGGGAAGCATCCGGACATCAAAAACGTAGTCTGCATCCATGGGGATGCCGCGCTTGAAGGCAAAGGATTGAAAAACCAGGGTGAGTTGACCCGTGGCAGCGGTCAAGAGACTCTTCACATAGCTTTGAAGCTGAGAGGCCCGGATGGTGCTGGTGTCGATTACGTGTGACTGCTCTCTCAGCTCTGCGAGGAGTTCCCTTTCGAGCTCAATGATCTGAACCAGCGCCCGGCGGCCTTGTTGCAGATCGTCATGCGAAAGGGGATGGCGGCGCCGGGTTTCGGAGAATCTCCGCACCAGCGTATCGATCGTTGCATCCAGGAATACCGATTGCACGGCAATGCCCTGACTGCGCATGCGCTGTAGGGCCTGCGGAACCTGATGGAGCGATGTGGCGCTGCGCACATCGACAGCGATGGCAACCCGGTTGGCGTGGTGTCTATGCTCAAGCGCGACAAAAGCGTGCAGTAATTCAGGTGGCAGGTTGTCTACGCAGTAGTACCCCGCGTCTTCCAGCGCGTGCAGCGCGACCGACTTGCCAGAGCCGGACATGCCTGTGATGAGAACAATTTCGAGGGCCGTCGGGTCACTCACTTTGTCACTCCTTGCGCAAGCATTTCCCGTGCGTGGGCCAGCGTGGTCACCGTTGCACGCTCGCCGCCCAGCATTCTGGCGATCTCTGCAATGCGGGCTTCATCGCGCACCGATTCCACTGTGCTGATGGTGCCTTGCGCAGCACTCAACTTGGTCACCTTCAAATGATGATGGGCGCACGCTGCCACCTGAGGCAGGTGGGTGACGGCCAGCACTTGTCGGTCTTTTCCCAACTGCTGCATAAGCCGGCCAACTGTTTCCGCAACCGCGCCGCCGACGCCTGAATCCACTTCGTCAAAGATCAGCGTTGGCGCAACGCCCAGTTCGGATGTCGTCACCGAGATGGCCAGCGCAATTCGCGACAGCTCGCCCCCCGAGGCCACCTTTGCAATTGGCTTGGGCGTCAGGCCAGGATGGCCGGCCACCAAAAACACCACTTCGTCCAATCCATCCGGCGCAGGCTCAGCGGCCTTCCCGATCGCCACTTCGAACTTGCCGCCCTTCATGCCCAGGCCCTGCATGGCCTGGGTAATGGCGCTTGATAACCTTGGAGCGGCTGTGTTGCGCAACAGAGAAAGTGCCCGCGCCGAGCTCTGGTAGGCCGCAGCACTGGCTGCTTCGGCTTTTTCGAGGAGCTGCAAGTCGGCCGCCGCGTCGAGTCTGTGCAACTCTGTCTTCCAAGCTGCCAGCAACGATGGCAGCTCCCCTGGTTGCCGCTTGTATCGTCGCGCCAGGGACATCCATAACGACAGTCTCGTATCGAGCTCGGCCAGTCGATCGGGGTCGGTTTCAGTCCTTCGTGAATAAAGCTGCAGCGAATGCACGACGTCGCTTGCTTGCGCCATGCTGGACGCGAGAATGTCGGCAAGCGCCGCAAATTCGGGTTCAATGTGTTCTTGCTGGCGCAGGTGCCCTAGGGCGCGCGCAAGGCCGGACAAGGCGCCTGTTTCGTCGTCCTCGATCGCATGGACTGCGGTCGCGGCTGTCTGCAGTAACGCGTGTGCATGGGACAGGCGGTTGTGCTGCGCCTCCAGTTCCTCCCATTCATGCGCACCGGGGGCAAGTTTGTCCAGCTCGCTGATCTGCCATTGAAGACGCTCGCGTTCTTGCTGCAGGGTGGACTGTGCCTGCCTGGCGTCGCGCAGGGCTTGCTGATCCAGCCGCCACTGGTTCCACCGCTTGGCGGTATCGCTGCGATCTGCGCCCGCGAATGCATCGAGCAGCCCCCGGACGGACTCTGGCTTGGTCAAGCTCTGCCAGGCGTGCTGGCCATGGATATCCAGGAGAAGGTCGCCGATGGCCCGAAGCTGGGTGGCAGTGGCTGGCGTCCCGTTGATCCATGCCCGGCTTTTGCCCTGCGTGTCCACATTGCGGCGCAAAAGCAGCACGTCATCGGTGGCGAAACCAGATTCTTCGAGCCACGGTTGCACATGCGCAGGGCAATCGAATTCCACGCAGATATCCGCGCGTGCGGCGCCTTCTCGGACAACGCCGGCATCTGAACGAGCCCCCAGAGCCAGTTGCACCGCATCAATCAGGATTGACTTGCCCGCACCGGTTTCCCCGGTCAAGACGGTGAAGCCGGCGTTCAGTTCAAGCTCGAGTGATTCGACGATCACGAAGTCACGCAGTGTGATCCGCCTCAATCCCATGATCAGGAACCTCCTTCGTTCCAGCGAAGCTTTTTTCGCAACGTTGCGAAGTAGTTCCAACCCTGCGGATGCAGGAAGCGGACGCAGTGTTCCGACCGTTTGACGAGAATTCGGTCCCCACGAAGCAGCGAGGCGAGCGATTGCATGTCGAAATTCGCGCTGACGTCGCGCCCGCTGACAACCTCGACCGCAACCTCGTTGGCATCCGACAGGACGATAGGCCGGTTGGACAGCGTGTGGGGTGCGATGGGAACAAGCACCCATCCTGGAATGGACGGATGCAGCATCGGCCCGCCAGCGGACAGCGCATACGCCGTGGATCCAGTGGGAGACGCGATGATCAAACCATCGGCGCGCTGGTTGGCCACCAGTTGACCGCCGACTTCGACGCGAAGCTCCACCATTCCCGAAGTGGCGCCGCGGTTGACCACAACGTCGTTCATCGCCAAGGCCTCGAAGACGATGCGCTCGTCTCGCACCACGCGCGCATGCATCAAGGGCCGCAAATCTTCTTCATACTCTCCGTGCAGCATGCGCGGTAGCGTCGTCTCATACGTTTCCAGGGGAATATCGGTGATGAATCCGAGGCGCCCCTGATTGATGCCGATCAGGGGCGTGCCGAACTTCGCCAGCTGGCGGCCAATACCGAGCATGGTGCCATCGCCTCCCACGACGAGTCCCAGATCGCACTGCGAGCCGATCTCCTCGACCGAAAGGCATGGGTACTGTCCCAGGCCCATGCTTGAGGCGGTCCCTGTCTCGACCGAGACTTGGCAGCCATGCTTTGCAATGACTGCGGCAATATCTGCAATTGCCTGCCTTCCTGTGTCACTGGAGAGGCCGGACCCAGAGGCTTGGTATTTGCCGATGAGCGCGACGTGGCGGAATTTGGTCTTCATCGATAAATTACAACACTAAGACGGGACAGCGGTGCCGAACTAAGGAATTGCCGTGCTTTTACCCAGCAGCCCCCGTACCGCACTGAAATGCGCTGCGCGCAAGCATTTCTAACAATCTTCAGGAGCATGCGTAGCTTGGGCGCACACCTGCCACGCATTACAACCGTAAAATTTGACCATGCTCGATGATCGCGCCAAGTTGTTGCTCAAATCGCTAGTTGAGCGCTATATCGCCGACGGCCAGCCCGTGGGTTCACGCACCTTATCGCGAGCCTCCGGACTGGATCTTTCCCCGGCGACCATCCGCAACGTGATGGCAGACCTGGAAGAGCTTGGGCTGATAGCCAGCCCCCACACATCTGCTGGCCGCATTCCCACTGCCAGGGGATACCGCCTTTTCGTGGACACCATGCTCACGGTTCAGCGCGACGGTCTGAGCCCCCCAACGATCGCGCCGGAGCAACCCCAAAAGGTCATCGCCAATGCGGCGCAGCTGCTGTCGAGCCTATCGCAGTTCGTGGGCGTGGTGATGGCTCCGCGGCGAGCTTCCGTTTTCCGCCACATCGAATTCCTGCGTCTTTCTGAACGGCGCTTTCTTGTGATCATCGTGTCGCCCGAAGGGGACGTCCAAAACCGGGTCATCTTCACCGAGGTCGACTATTCCCAATCCCAGTTGCTTGAGGCGTCGAATTTCTTGAATGCCCATTACGCGGGGCTTGCGATGGAACAGGTACGCCAGCGGATTAAGTCTGAGGTCGATGTACTTCGCGTGGAAATCGCATCGTTGATGCAAGCTGCCGTCAATGTGGGCACGGAAGCCATGTCCCAAGAGCAGGGCGATGTGGTTATCTCTGGCGAAAGAAACCTGCTTGCCGTGAGCGACTTCTCCAGTGACATGGGCAACCTGCGGCGCGCATTCGACCTGTTTGAGCAGAAAACGCAGATCCTGCGCCTGCTGGACATTTCCAGCCAAGCCGAAGGTGTGCGCATCTACATCGGTGGCGAAAGCCAGATCGTTCCTTTTGAAGAACTGTCGATTGTCAGTGCCCCGTACGAGGTGGATGGCACCGTGGTCGGGACCCTGGGAGTCATTGGCCCTACCCGTATGCCATACGACCGAATGATCCAGATCGTTGACATCACGTCCAAGTTGGTGTCAAACGCGCTCAGTCATCGCAAGTAAGCCTCTACAATCGACACGAGCGCAGCGCATTGCGCGCCGGACAAGGCAGGGGGCGTTAGCTCAGTTGGTTAGAGCAGAGGACTCATAATCCTTTGGTCGTTGGTTCAAGTCCAACACGGCCTACCAAGTATCCATGCGGGTTTCCGGGCGGTTCGGCGCCGCGCGGTGCGCCCTGAAAATGGTGCTTCGGTACAAATTCGGTACAGTGCTCAGCTTTTGAGGCTGAAAGCACTGCCATGCCTACGCTCGTCAAGACCGAATCCTGTTGGCGCCGACCGAAAACTGAGCCACTTTTGAGGGTAGTGCCGACCCAAATCTGAGC
>JBKCTS010000004.1:0-8493 GCA_046318695.1 Acidovorax sp. | reverse complement strand
GCCCCGCTTCGATGGTGATGCGCCGGTCGCAACGCGCGGCGATGCCACGGTCGTGCGTGACCAGCACCAGGGTCGTGCCCTGTTCGCGGTTGAGCTCGAACATCAGCGCCATGATCTTCTCGCCGGTGGCGAAGTCCAGGCTGCCCGTGGGCTCGTCGGCCAACAGCACCGCGGGCTGCACCACAAAGGCCCGGGCCAGGGCCACGCGCTGCTGCTCGCCGCCAGAAAGCACCTTCGGGTAATGCGACAGACGCTCGCCCAGCCCCACGCGCGCCAGCATGTCGGCCGCCGCCTTGCGGGCACCCTTTTGCACATCACGGCGGTCGGACAGCTCGAGCGGAAGCATCACGTTCTCCAGCGCCGTGAGGTTGCCCATGAGCTGGAAGCTCTGGAACACAAAGCCCACCTTGGCGGCGCGCAGCGCGGCGCGCGCGTCTTCGTCGATGGCAAACAGGTCCTGGCCATCGAGCCGCACGGTGCCGCGCGTGGGGGTATCCAGCCCCGCGATGATGGACAGCAGCGTGCTCTTGCCCGAACCCGAAGCACCCACGATGGCAACGGTCTCCCTGGGCTCCAGGCGGAAATCGATATCCCTCAGAATGTCGAGCGTCCCCGTGGAATCCGACACCGACTTGTAAACATGCTCCACCGCGATGATGGGCGTGGACGCGGGCGCGTTGGAAGGCTGGGTGGACTCGGACATGAAAGGTTCTTTGCTTTGATTCGACAACGGTACCGCCGCCACTTTATCCTGACCGCTTTGACAGCCGTGGCCGGGGGGCTTTGCACAGCGCCCGCCGCCTGGGCGCAACCGGCTGCAGCCAAGGGCGCGGTGGTCGCGCGCACGCCACTGATCCTGGTGCTGGGGGATTCGCTCAGCGCCGAATACGGCATCGCCCGCGGCTCCGGCTGGGTGGCTCTGCTGGAGCAGCAGCTTGCCAAAGAAAAGATCAACGCCCGGGTGGTGAACGCCAGCGTGAGCGGCGAAACCACCTCGGGCGGCCGCTCGCGCCTGCCTGCGCTGCTGGCCGAACACAAGCCCAGCCATGTGGTGATTGAACTCGGCGGCAACGATGCCCTGCGCGGGCTGCCGCTCAAAAGCGTGGAAGACAACCTGACGGCCATGACCGAGGCAGCGCAGAACGCCGGGGCCAAAGTGCTGCTGGTGGGCATGCAGGTACCCCCCAATTACGGCACCGACTACGCGCGGCGCTTTGCTGCGCTGTTCACCGATGTCGCCCAGGCACGCAAGGCGGGCGTGGTGCCCTTTATTCTGAAAGACGTGGCCGACGGGCCCGACCCGACGCGCCTGTTCCAGGCCGACCGCATCCACCCTCGGGCCGAAGCCCACCCGCAGATGCTGGCCAACGTGTGGCCCGAGCTCAAAAAACTGCTGCGCTGAACCGCATGAAAACAGCCGCGGCAGGCGCATGACCTGCCGATACCGCTGCCGCTGCCCGCACCCGCCAGCCGGTATCACCGGCCGGGCAGGCCCTGGTCAGGGCTGCGAACCCGGCGCGGGACCTGCTGCGCCGCTGCCAGCATCCGCAGCGCTGTCGGAGCCCTGTGCGTCGGCCGCTTCGCCGTCCAGGCCACCGCCCGACGCCTTCTGTGACTTCGCCCGCAGCTTGTCTTGTTTTTTCTGCTTTTTGGCGAGCTCGCGCTGGCGCTTCTCGTATCCGTAGTTGGGTGTTGCCAAGGTAGTTGCTTCCTGAAGTTGAGAGTCACTGTAACAGCACCGATCCCGTCAGCCATCCGTGGCAGCAGGGGCAGCAGGCCGGACCGAGGCCCGGTAGGCATGCCAGCTCGCATGGCCCAGCACCGGCCCGGCCACCAGCAGGCCGATGCCCCAGAACCAAAGCGATACGGCCACCACCACCGTGAGCAGCGCGCCCCACTGCAGCATGACCAGAGTGTTCGCCAGCACGACGCGGATGCTGGTGATGCAGGCGGTGAGTGCGTCGGTGTCGCGGTCCAGGATCATGGGGATGGACACCACCGAGGTGGACAACACCAGCGCCGCAAACAGGCCGCCAACGGCGGTGTACACCGCCACAAAACTCCAGTTGCTGGGATTGAACACCGCTTCGAGCACACCGGTGGTCGAAGGCATGCCCGTGTTGAAGAACACGGCAAACACCACCAGCGATGCACGACCCCAGAGCAGCTCGAGCACCACCAGCACCAGCACCAGCATGCCCATGCTGCCCATGTGCGAATCCCAGCAGGTGAGCGACTCGCCCAGCGAAGGCGGCAGGCCCGCCTCGCGGCGTCGGCTGGTGTCATACAGCCCCATGGCCAGAAACGGCCCCACCAGCAGGCACCCACTGGCAATCGACATGGTGTACTCGGGCCGCGTGCGAAACACCCAGCCCAGCACCAGTGCCATCACCCAAAAGCAGGTTCCGTAAAAGGCAGCGACGCCGGGCGCGGACCGCGCATCGCGCAGGCCCAGCGCCAGCCAGCGCCAGGGGTCCGCCCAGCGCAAGCGCTCGATGACCACCGGCGGCGAGGCCACTGCCTTTTCAGCCGCCACTGCGCGGGCCACGATCTCGGCCGCCGTCAGGGCCTGCGCTGGCGGTGCGCCTGCACTGCCGGGCACATCCGACGCTGGTGGGGCCGACTCTGGGGAGCGACTGGCAGAGTCGGGAGCGGAAGAAAGAGCAGTCATGCGCAGACGTGATGGGCGCAGCCGGGGCCGCAGATGTGCACCACCCTAATCCACCGCACTGCGCTGCGCCACTGCGGAAACTACCACCCTGGCACGCGGGCCCGGTCAGCCGGGCGCGGCCCCAAAGGCCTGCTGCATGGCCTGCGCCAGGTCGGCCTGCAGATCTTCGAAGGTTTCGAGGCCAATGGAAAAACGCACCTACGTGCCTGGGCGCAGATGCGGCTGGGGCCGGCTGCGCATGCTGGCCAGATCGTAGGGAACCACCAGGCTGATGGGCCCGCCCCAGCTATAGCCCAACTTGAAAAGCCTCAAGCCATCGCACAAAGCATCCACCTGCCGCTGGGTGTACCGTGCATCGACGATGACACTGAACAGACCGGCGGCCGCGCCCACGCCGTCCTGGTCAGCGCCACACAGCGCCTTCCAATGCGCATGGCCGGGCGAGGACGGCAGCGCCGGGTGCAGAACCTGGGCAATGTGGGGCTGGTCGCCAAGCCACCGCGCCAGACGCCGCGCAACCCCGTCATGGGCGCGGTAGCGCAGGCCAATGCTGGGCAGCGACCGCAGCACGGCCTCGGCGTCGTTCGCGCCCACGCCCAGACCCAGGCGCATGTGGGACAGCTTGAGCCTCATGTGCAAACCAGCGTCGCGGGTCATGACGCTGCCCATGAGCACATCGCCACCGCCGCTGGGGTACTTGGTGAGCGCATGGATGGAGATGTCCACGCCCAGGCTGCCATCGCCCAGCAGGTCAAAGGGCGCGAAGGCCAGTCCGGCGCCCCAGGTGTTGTCCAGCACGCCCAGCACGCCACGCTCCCGGCAGACGCGCATCTGGGCGCACAGGTCCGGGAACTCCATGGTGACGGAACCGGGGGCCTCCAGCCACACCAGCCGGGTTGCCGGGGTGATGCGCGCCGCAAGGTCCTGCGGATCCAGCGGGTCATAGTAGATGTGCTTGACACCGAACCGGGCCAGCTCGCCCCGCGCCAGCTCTTTGCCCGGGCCGTAGGCGTTGTCCGGGATCAACACTTCGTCGCCGGGCTGCACAAGCGCCAGCGAGACGCTGGCAATGGCCGCCAGCCCGCTGGGCACCAGCAGGCATTGCAAGCCGCCCTCGAGCGCACACAGGCGCTCTTCCAGCGTGAAGGTGGTCGGCGTGCCATGCAGGCCGTCGGTGTAGCCGCTCTTGTCCTTCCAGTCGCGCGACCGCATGGCGGCCACATTCGGAAAGATCACCGTGGACGCCTTGTGGACGGGCGGTTGCGGTGCCGCAAAGCCTTCGGGCGGCGCATAGGGGTGGTGGATCAGCGCGGTGGCGGCAGCCAGTGGGGGGGCGGAAGCTCGTTGGGTCATCGCCAAATGGTAGCGCCCCGCGTGGCATGACAATGGCAATGGGCTGCCTGAATCTGACCCACGGCACTGGCCGTGTCGCCCGCCCAAGCGCAACCCACAAGGACGACAATCCACCCATGCTGCCCATCGCTTCTCTCGCCCGCTGGTTGCCCTTTTTGGCATGGCCACGGCCCGATGCCCGCCTGCTGCGCGGGGAGTTCATGGCAGGCATCACCGTGGGCCTGATGCTGGTCCCGCAGGGTGTGGCCTATGCCGCGCTGGCGGGGATGCCCCTGATCACGGGCATTTACGCGTCGCTGGTCCCGGCGCTGGTGGCTGTTTTGTTCAGTTCATCCACGCGCCTGGGCGTTGGGCCCACCGCGCTCACCTGCCTGCTGATCGGCTCGTCACTGACCGGCCTGGCCGAGCCCGGCAGTGCCGATTGGGTGGCACTTGCAGCGTGGATGGCGATCCTGTCGGGCCTGCTGCAACTGGTGATGGGGATGGCCCGTTTCGGCTGGCTGCTCAACCTGGTGACCTCGCCAGTCCTCAGCGGTTTCACCCAGGCTGCGGCCCTGCTGATTTTGGGCTCACAACTGGCGTCGCTGCTGGGGCTGCGCTCCAACTGGGGCGCACTTTTGAGCACGCCCTCGCCGGGGCTGTTCGATCTGACCGCCGCGGCCTTCGGGCTGGGCAGCCTGGCACTGCTGGTACTGGCCCGGCGCTGGCGACCGGGCTTTCCGGCAGCCATGGTGATCGTGGGCGCAGCGGGTGCACTGAGCTGGGCCATGGGCTATGCGGATGCGGGCGGTGCCGTGGTGGGCGCCCTCCCATCGGGCCTGCCCGCACCCTACTGGCCAGGCAGCCTGCCCTGGGACAAGTTTGCAGCGCTCATCATGCCCGTGCTGGTGGTGACGCTGGTGAGCTTTCTGGAAACCGCGTCGAGCGCCAAGGTGGAAAGCCAGCGCTCGGGCGAGCGCTGGAACGAAAACCAGGATCTGATCGGTCAGGGTCTGGCCAAGATCAGCAGTGGCCTGTGCGGCAGCTTTGCCACCAGCGCCTCGTTCTCGCGTTCAGCCATCAACCTGTATGCAGGTGCCAAGAGCGGCTGGGCTACCGTCTTTTCCATCGCACTGGTGCTGGTGGTCCTGTTGTGGCTGACGCCTGCCCTCTACCACGTGCCGCAGTCGGTGCTTGCCGCCGTGGTGGTGACGGCGGTGACCAGTCTTATCAAGCCCCGGGCACTGCTGGAGATTTGGCGCATTTCGCAGGTGGAAGCCCTCATCGCCGGGGTCACCTTCGCGCTCACGCTGGCCACGGCGCCCCGCATGTACTGGGGTGTGCTGGTGGGTCTGCTCATGAACCTGAGTCACTTTCTGTACCAGCGGCTGCATCCGCGCATCATCGAAGTCGGCCTGCACCCGGACGGCAGCCTGCGCGATCGCCACCTGTGGGCGCTGCCACCGCTGGCTCCGCGCCTGCTGGCGCTGCGGATGGATGACGAGCTGGACTTTGCCTCCGCCAGCGCGCTGGAACGCCGGGTGATCGATCACCTTGCCGCCCATCCCGAGACACTTCACCTGTGCCTGATGGCCCAACCGATCAATCGCATCGATGTGACGGGCGTCGAGACCTTCTCCAGCCTGTGCGCCCGGATCCAGGGCGGCGGTGGAACCGTGCATATCAGCGGGCTCAAACTGCCCGCCGAGCAGGTGCTGCGCCACGCAGGCCTGCTGGGCCCCGGCAGCCGGGTTGCGCTGTACCGCACGGATGCCGACGCGCTACAGGCGCTGCAAAAGCTGGCCACACCTGAAGATCAGGGTATTTCTGCCAGCCTGCCAGGGCAGGCAGCGCCATAGGCACTGGTACACTGATCGCACACTTTTTTTGTTCGTCTGTGTCTGACTCTGCGACATCCTATCTTGTCGATCTGCGCGACCTTAAGCTGGACACGGCAGAGGCGTTGATTTCGCAGCCCCGCGCGGGCCAGGCTTCGGCGCTTGCACGCGAAGAACCTGCGCGCTATTTGCAGGGTCTGATTGATGGCCTGTGCGAGCTGTCCCTCAAGGACCCGCTCACCGGCCTGGCCAATCGGCGGCATTTCCGTGCCGTGCTGGAACGCGAGATCGACCGCGTCACACGCTCTGGAGAGGCCGCGCTGCTGCTGATGCTGGACATCGACCACTTCAAGAAGGTGAATGACACCTACGGTCACCCGGCTGGCGACGTGGTGCTGCAATCGGTGGCGCGCACCTTGGACGCCTGCGTTCGCCCCATGGATACGCTGGCGCGCTACGGCGGCGAAGAATTTGCCGTGGTGCTTCCTGCATGCCAGGCCGCCTTTGGACGCATGGTGGCCGAACGCATCCGCCGCGCGGTGGCCAACACGCCGGTACAGGTATCCCCAACGGTCGAGCTGAACGTGACCGTGAGCGTGGGCGGAGCCTTTGCCCTGCAATGGATCCGCTCGACCACCCTGCTGTGGACCGACCGTGCTGACCACCAGCTCTACCAAGCCAAGGCCGCCGGGCGCAACCGCATCAGCATTGAGGAGCAACCTGACAGCACCGTCACCGCCGAAGAAAAAAGCCTGTTGTTCGGCCCGCTGTACAACACCTCGGGCTGGGTTGACCTGCCGCCGGTCGATCCCGCAGGCAGCGCCCAATGAAAGTTAGAAGATGAGCGACGCGCTGTCCCCCACCACCACCCCGTCAACCGCTCACCCACCGGGTGCCCGCATCATTGCCATCACCAGCGGCAAGGGCGGCGTTGGCAAAACCTTTGTCTCGGCCAACCTTGCAGCGGCATTGACCCGCCGCGGTCACCGCGTGCTGGTGCTGGATGCCGACCTGGGCCTGGCCAACCTGGACGTGGTGCTGAACCTGCACCCCAAGATCACCCTGCACGATGTCTTCACCGGCCAGGCCACACTGGAGAGCGCCGTGATCCAGGCGCCCGGCGGCTTCCATGTGCTGCTGGCGGGCTCGGGCATGGTCGAGTATTCGCGCCTCACGCCCGAAGTGCGTAGCCAGTTCCTGAGCGTGATCCAGGCGCTCACGCCCAAATACGACGTGATCTTGCTCGATACCGGCGCAGGCATCTCCGACGTGGTGCTGTTCTCGATTTCGCTGGCCTCCGAAGTCGTCATCGTGGCCACGCCCGAGCCCACGTCCCTCACCGATGCCTATGCCGCGATCAAGGTGTTGTCGATGCAGCAAAAGCGCCAGCACGTGCGCATGGTCATCAACCAGGCGGCGCGTCCGGGCGATGGCCGGGCCATCACGAGCCAGTTGCAACAGGTTCTCGATCGTTTTGTCACCTCTGACTCCGGCCGACCCGTGCGACTGATCCACATGGGGGACATCCCGGTGGACCCCGCCGTGCGCGACGCCGTCATGCGCCGCCAACTGCTGCTGCTGCAAACCCCAGGCTGCCCCGCCGCACTGGCCATGGCCCAACTGGCCAACAAGATCGAAACTGCCCTGCTCACGCCGGTGCCCTGACGGCATCGCCGCCAAAATGGCGCGCTCGCCCGCCACCCTGCCCTTGCTCAATATCTCCTGCTACAAGTTCGTGCCGCTGCCCGATGCTGTCGCTCTGGGCGAGTCGCTGCGTGCGCGCGCGCAAGCGGCGAAACTCAAGGGAACCATCTTGCTGGCGCAAGAGGGCATCAATATGTTCCTGGCCGGGCCCGAGCAGACCGTGCGCGACTTCATTGCGGCGCTGAAAGAGGACCCGCGTTTTGCCGATCTCGACCCCAAGGAAAGCCGGTCGGACTCGGTGCCATTTCGCAAGATGCTGGTCAAGGTCAAGCGCGAGATCATCCGCATGGACCATCCCACCATCCAGCCTGCGCAGGGCCGGGCGCCCTCGGTCAGCCCGGCGACCCTGCGGCGCTGGCTCGCCACGGGCCGCGATGACGAGGGCCGGGAAGTCGTGACCCTGGACACGCGCAATGCGTTTGAAGTGGATGCGGGCACCTTCGAGGGCGCGATCGACTGGCGCATTGGCAAGTTCACCGAGTTTCCCGCCGCGCTGCGCGCCCACAAGCGGGAGTTGCAAGACAAGACGGTCGTGAGCTTTTGCACGGGAGGCATCCGCTGCGAAAAAGCCGCCATCCTCATGCGCGAAGAGGGGCTGCCCCATGTGTACCAGCTTGAAGGCGGCATCCTCAAGTATTTTGAACTGACGGATGGTGCCCACTACCAGGGCGGCTGTTTTGTGTTCGATGACCGCGCCGTGCTGGGCCCGGACCTGGCGGCCGACCCCAACGGCAAGCGGGCAGGCACCACACCCCAGGGAACCTCTGCATAACTCCCTGCGGTCTGCGCTGGCGCTGGCGCGGGCTCGGGCAGTCCACGGTGTTGATTTTCTTGCCAATAGCCAAGCTATTGGCTGCAAAAAGCGCCTTGTGGCCTGTCCCGATCCGCACCCGCGCTTCCTCGCGAGGGTTATGGTGAGATTTATTTGGATGTTTTGTTATTTGTTTT
>JBKCTS010000003.1:0-4708 GCA_046318695.1 Acidovorax sp. | reverse complement strand
TCATTGTCCTTGGGGATGAAGACGGTGGAAGTGCCGCTTCGCAGCGCGGCCAGCAGCTTCTCCTTCAAGCCGCCGATCGCGGTGACCTCACCTCGCAGCGTAATTTCGCCAGTCATCGCCACATCGCCCCGAACAGGAATGCCAGTCAGCGCGGACACAAAGGCCGTGGTCATCGCTGCACCCGCGCTCGGTCCATCTTTGGGCGTAGCGCCGTCGGGGACGTGGATGTGGATGTCACGCTTTTCAAACATGTCATCCCGAATCCCAAGAATACGGGAGCGGCTGCGGACCACGGTACGGGCCGCCTCCACCGATTCCTTCATCACATCACCGAGCGAGCCAGTGCGTGTGATGACACCCTTGCCCGGCATCGTGGCAGCCTCGATGGTCAGGAGATCGCCACCCACCTCCGTCCACGCCAAGCCGACCACCTGGCCCACCTGGTTTTGAAGTTCTGCCCGACCGTAGGTGTATTTGCGCACCCCCAGAAAATCCGGCAGGTTATCTTCAGTGACCACAACCTGCGGGGTGAGCTTCTTGAGCTGCAAACCCTTGACCACCTTGCGGCAAATCTTGGAGAGTTCGCGCTCGAGCGAGCGCACGCCCGCCTCACGGGTGTAGTAGCGCACCATGTCGCGAACGGCGGGCTCGGTGACGAGCAGCTCTTCATCCTTCACGCCATTGTTCTTGAGCTGCTTGGGCAGCAGGTACTTCATCGCAATGCTGGTCTTCTCGTCCTCGGTGTATCCCGACAGGCGGATGACCTCCATGCGGTCGAGCAACGCCGGCGGGATGTTCATCGAGTTGGAGGTCGCCACGAACATCACGTCGCTCAGATCGAAATCCACCTCAACATAGTGATCTCCGAACGTGTGGTTCTGCTCGGGATCCAGCACCTCGAGCAGCGCGCTTGAGGGATCGCCACGGAAGTCCGTGCCCAGCTTGTCGATCTCATCCAACAGGAACAGCGGGTTGCGAGTGCCAACCTTGGACAGGCTTTGCAGCACTTTGCCGGGCAGCGCGCCGATGTAGGTGCGGCGGTGCCCGCGAATCTCTGCCTCATCGCGCATGCCGCCCAGTGCCATCCGCACGTACTTGCGCCCTGTTGCCTTGGCAATCGACTGGCCCAGCGACGTCTTGCCGACGCCCGGCGGCCCCACCAGGCACAGGATGGGGGCCTTGACTTTGTCCACCCGCTGCTGCACCGCAAGGTACTCAAGGATGCGATCCTTGACCTTGTCGAGACCGTAGTGGTCTTCGTTGAGCACGCCCTCCGCATTGACCAGATCGTGCTTGATCTTGGTCTTTTTGCTCCAGGGCAGCGCTGTGAGCACGTCGATGTAGTTGCGCACCACAGTCGCTTCTGCCGACATGGGCGACATGAGCTTGAGCTTCTTGAGTTCACCCTCGGCCTTTTTGCGCGCCTCGGCGGGCATCTTGGCCAACTTGATCTTCTTTTCGATCTCTTCGATGTCGGCGCCTTCGTCGCCTTCACCGAGTTACTTTTGTATCTCCTTGACCTGCTCGTTGAGGTAGAAGTCGCGCTGGTTTTTCTCCATCTGACGCTTCACGCGGCCACGGATCTTTTTGTCGACATTCAGGATGTCGACCTCCCGGTCCAGTTGTTCGAAGAGGTTTTCAAGACGCGACTTCACATCGGACAGGTCAAGCACTGCCTGCTTGTTCTCCAGCTTGAGCGGGAGATGGGCTGCAATCGTGTCTGCAAGCCGGCCCGGATCGTCGATGCTGGCGATCGACGTGAGGATCTCCGGCGGAATCTTCTTGTTGAGTTTGACGTATTGGTCAAACTGCTGCATCACCGCACGGCGCAGGGCCTCGATTTCGCTTGGCTTGTTGGCGTCGGGCTGGGCTTCGGTGGGCGTGACGGTGGCGGTGAAATGGGTTTGCTCATCCTCAACGGACGTCACGCTCCCACGTTGCTGCCCTTCCACCAGAACTTTCACGGTTCCGTCCGGCAGTTTGAGCATCTGCAAGATGGTCGATACGCAACCGACGTCGAACATGTCCGACACCGATGGCTCGTCCTTGGCGGCCGCCTTTTGTGCGACCAGCATGATGCGCCGGTCGGACTCCATGGCCAGCTCCAGCGCCTTGATGCTCTTGGGGCGCCCGACAAACAGCGGAATCACCATGTGGGGAAACACCACCACATCGCGCAGGGGCAACAGGGGCAGATCGATCGGGGTGGCTGGCAGGGGGGTATGTCCGGACATGGAAATCCTCAAAGTACTTTGGGGGATATGGTCCTCTTGGAGGGTTTTTCAACCCTCGCGTGCAGCCGCGACGCGCTGTAACAAGGGCAAACAACTGAGAGCCCCGCTACAGGCATATCAGGCCTTTTTGGCCGCTTCGCGGTACACGAGCAGCGGAGGTTTGTCTTCTTCGATGGTGGACTCGTCGACCACCACTTTCTCGACGTTGCTGGTGTTGGGCAGGTCGAACATCGTCCCGATCAGTGCATGCTCCACGATGGACCGCAGGCCGCGCGCACCCGTCTTGCGTGCCAGCGCCTTGCGGGCAATTGCCTTGAGGGCAGCGGGCCGGATCTCCAGGTCCACGCCTTCCATGGCGAGCAGCTTGCTGTATTGCTTGGCCAGCGCATTTTTGGGCTCAGTCAGGATTTGCACCAAGGCGTCTTCACTCAGTTCGGCCAGGGCCGTCACCACTGGCATGCGCCCGACCAGTTCGGGGATGAGGCCAAACTTGATGAGGTCTTCGGGCTCGATCTCGGTGAACACCTCGGTCAGTGAACGCTGCTTCTTGCTCTTGACCGATGCGCCAAAGCCGATACCCGACGCTTCGGTACGGTTTTCGATCACCTTCTCCAGCCCTGCGAACGCACCACCACAGATGAACAGGATGTTGGTCGTATCGATCTGCAGAAAATCCTGGTTGGGGTGCTTGCGGCCACCTTGCGGGGGCACACTGGCCATGGTGCCTTCGATCAGCTTGAGCAGTGCCTGCTGCACGCCTTCGCCCGACACGTCGCGCGTGATGCTGGGGTTGTCGGACTTGCGGGAAATCTTGTCGATTTCGTCGATATAGACAATGCCGCGCTGGGCCCGCTCGACTTCGTAATTGCAGCTTTGCAGCAGCTTCTGGACAATGTTCTCGACGTCTTCCCCCACGTAGCCGGCTTCCGTCAGCGTGGTTGCATCCGCCATGACAAAAGGCACATCCAGCATGCGCGCCAGGGTCTGGGCCAGCAGCGTCTTGCCCGAACCCGTGGGGCCAATCAGCAGGATGTTGCTTTTGGAAAGCTCGACATCATCCTTGTGCGCCTTGTCCTTGTGTCGCAGGCGCTTGTAGTGGTTGTACACCGCCACGGCCAGCGTGCGCTTGGCGACGTCTTGCCCGATGACATAGTGATCCAGGTTGGCCTTGATCTCCGAGGGCGTGGGCAGGTCGCTGCGCGCGCTGCGGGCCGCATCCCCTGCCGGAAGCTCGTCACGGATGATCTCGTTGCACAGGTCAATGCATTCGTCGCAGATAAAGACCGACGGACCGGCAATCAGCTTCTTGACTTCATGCTGGCTTTTGCCGCAGAAAGAACAGTAGAGGGTTTTTTCGCTGGAAGAGCCTTTTTTCTCGGCCATGGGGGCAATGCCTTGCTTGTTTCAATGGGTTGACAGCATGATAACCAAATAAAAACGGCGCCTTCCCGAAGGAAAGCGCCGCCGCACCAGCCGGTCAGTTATCAGGCTCGCTTGCTGATCACCTGATCAACCAGACCATATTCCTTGGCTTCGTCGGCCGACAGGAAGTAGTCGCGCTCGGTGTCGCGCTGGATCTTGTCAAGCGGCTGCCCGGTGCGTTCGGCCAAGATCTTGTTGAGCTGCTCGCGTGTCTTGAGGATCTCGCGTGCATGGATCTCGATCTCCGTGGCCTGGCCCTGCATGCCGCCCAGCGGCTGATGGATCATGACCTTTGAGTTGGGCAGAGCGAAGCGCTTGCCCTTGGCACCGGCCGCGAGCAGGAAAGCTCCCATGCTGGCCGCCATGCCGGTGCAAAGGGTCGACACGTCGGGCTTGATGAAGTTCATCGTGTCAAAGATCGCCATACCGGCGCTGACCGAGCCGCCCGGCGAGTTGATGTAGAACGAAATGTCCTTGTCAGGATTTTCGCTCTCCAGAAACAGCAGTTGCGCCACCACCAGGTTGGCCGTTTGGTCGTTGACCGGACCGACCAGGAAAATCACGCGCTCCTTGAGCAGGCGCGAATAGATGTCATAGGACCGCTCGCCGCGGCCCGATTGTTCGATGACCATGGGAATCATGCCCAGGCCTTGTGTTTCCAATGCGCTCATAGTTTCTCCAGACAAGCGGATACTGTACCCAGAAATGAAATGGGGCCTGTGCCAGCAGGCACAAGCCCCGGATAGCTTGGGTGGGCGCAGGCCTGCCACAACGGCAAGGTGCCCACCCTTTTGTGCCTGATCAGCCCTGCTGCTCCATGAGTTCGTCGAACGACACGGCCTTCTCGACCAACTTGGCCTTGGACAGCACGAACTCCGTCACGTTGTTTTCAAGGACAACGGCCTCGACTTCCGCCAGACGCTGGCGGTCGCCAAAGTACCAACGCACCACGTCTTCGGGCTTTTCGTAGCTGGCGGCCAGTTCGTCGAGATGGGCCTTGAGCTGCTCGGGGTTGGCCTGCAAGTCGTGGGCGCGCAACAGTTCAGCCAGCA
>JBKCTS010000002.1:0-7009 GCA_046318695.1 Acidovorax sp. | reverse complement strand
CCTCAAGGATCTGGTGGTCAAGGAAGTACACGGCGCGGGCGGCTACGGCATGCTCATCGGCCCTGCCGCCACGAACGCCGAGATCGAGGATTTCCGCCGCGCCCTGCTGGACAACCCGGCGGGCTACATCGCGCAGCCCACGCTCAGTCTTTCGAGCTGCCCCACCTACGTGGAAAGCGGCATTGCGCCGCGCCACATTGACCTGCGCCCGTTCGTCCTGAGCGGCCGGGACGTGCAGATGGTGGCCGGTGGCCTCACGCGCGTGGCATTGCAAGAGGGGTCGCTGGTGGTCAATTCATCGCAGGGCGGGGGCACCAAGGACACATGGGTTCTGGGCGAGCACGGCACCAGCGCGACACAGCAGCCGCCGTCGCAGACCCAGTCCATTGGCGCGATGATGCAAACACAGGGGGGATTCTGAAATGCTGAGCCGCACTGCCGACCACCTGTTCTGGATGTCTCGATACACCGAGCGGGCAGAAAACGCCGCCGCAGGCGGGGGTTCGCCACAACACTGCCTGCGTGCGCAGCACGCGCGGGGTTCTCTGCCCGGGGGGGAATCATGCTGAGCCGCACTGCCGACCACTTGTTCTGGATGTCCAGATACACCGAGCGGGCAGAAAACGCCGCCGCAGGCGGGGTTTCGCCACAACACTGCCTGCGTGCGCAGCACGCGCGGGGTTCTCTGCCCGGGGAGGAATCATGCTGAGCCGCACTGCCGACCACCTGTTCTGGATGTCCAGATACACCGAGCGGGCAGAGAACACCGCCCGCATGCTCAACGTGAGCTACGAGACCTCGCTGCTGCCCCAGTCGGCTGACGTGGCGCAAAAAGGCTGGGAAGGCCTGCTGTCCATCAGCGAGTTGATTCCTGCCTACACCGCGCGCCATGGCGAAGTCACGCCCAAGAATGTGCTGGAGTTCATGGTGCGCGATGGCAATAACCCGTCGTCCATCCTGTCGTGCCTGCGCGCCGCCCGCGAGAACGCCCGTGCCGTGCGCGGTGCGCTGACCACCGAGCTGTGGGAAACGCAGAACCAGACCTGGCTGGAGCTGCACCGCAAGCTGGAGGCGGGCGCTTTCGAGCGCGATCCGGGGCAATTTTTTGAATGGGTCAAGCACCGCTCGCACCTCTCGCGGGGCGTGGTGCTGGGCACCATGCTGCAGGACGAGGCCTTTCACTTTTTGCGCATGGGCACGTTCCTGGAGCGCGCTGACAACACGGCGCGGCTGTTGGATGTGAAGTTCCATGTCGTCAAGAACGATTTCTTCGGCCGCGCCAGCGAGCGCAACCAGGAAAACGACTTCTACCACTGGAGCGCGATCCTGCGCAGCGTCTCGGCCTTCGAGATCTACCGCAAGGTGTACCGCGACGTGATCACGCCTGGCCGCGTGGCCGAGCTGCTGATTCTGCGGCGGGACATGCCGCGTTCAATGCACGCCTGTCTGCTGGAGGTGGTGGAGAACCTGGCCGTGGTGGCCAATGGCCAGTCCAAGGAGACACTGCGCCGGGCCGGCCGCCTGCTGGCGGACCTGCAGTACGGCCGCATCGATGAGATCCTTGCCACCGGGCTGCATGCGTTTCTCACACAGTTCCTGGATCGGGTGAACGACCTGGGCGCAGGCATCAGCCGCGACTTCCTGGTGGCGTCGGGCGACTGATTGGCTGGACCGCGGGGGCTCAGCTCCCCGCGTTGCGCCGCTGGTCGCGCAGCATGAACAGGTACAGGCTCTCGACCTTCTCGCGTGCCCAGGGTGTCTTGCGCAAAAACTTCAGGCTGGAGCCCACGCTGGGGTCGATCTGGAAGCATCGCACCGGGATTTGGCGCCCCAGCTCTTGCCAGCCAAAGTAGGCATGCAGCGCCTCTACCATGGCCTGCAGCGTGACGCCATGCAGGGGGTTGCGGGGCTGTGGTGCCCGCGCGGCGGTTGGCGGGCTTGACGCAGATGGGGCAGAGGATGGATCTGCCTGTGCATCTGCGGGTGCAATGGACAACGGACCCTGCGATGTCGCCGAATGCGGCACGGTTGAAACGGGTTGGGCGGGGTGCAGGGGCCCGGCGGGCCGATGGGTGGCATTCATGGGCCAGAGCATATCGCTGCGGTCCACTGGCAGCCACCGGTGTGCGATGCACCCAGCCAAGTGCCACCGCGCTTTGCGCTCCGATTGCCTGGCGGCCCAGTGCACGCAAGCGCGTGGGTTGGCATTCAGATGACGGCTGGGCGGGTACACCTCGTGCACGGGCCGCTGTGGCTGCGTCACCGCCGGCTGCCGGTGGCCCGCAGCCGTCAGCCTTGCGCCCGCAGCCAGCCCTGCAGTCGTGCCACGCCCGCTTCGAGCCGCCCCGGGTCCTGGCTGGCAAAGCACCACCGCAGCCAGCCCGAGGCCTCGTCGCCAAATGCACTGCCGGGTGCCAGGCCCAGACCGGCCTCACGCACCAGGCGCTTGGCCAGCGGCAGGCAGTCGTCGTAGCCGGCGATGCGAAAGAACGCGTACATGCCGCCCCGGGGCGTGGCCACCGACACGCCGGGCACCGCAGCCAGCAGGGGTACCAGCGTGTCGCGGCAGGCGCGCAGGTGGGCCACCAAGGCGGGCGTTACCTCGTGCGCGCGCTGCAGCGCCACCGTGGCCCCGCGCTGCACGAACACCGGCGCACACGAGGTGTTGAACTCGATCAGCTTGCCCACCGAGTGTGTGAGCGATGGCGGCACAACCAGCCAGCCCAGGCGCCAGCCGGTCATCAGAAAGCTCTTGGAAAAACTGTGCGTCACCACGACGCGGTCCTCGGGCTCGGCCACGTCCAGAAAGCTGGGTGCCGCGCTATTGGCGGTATCGCCTGCGTAGTAGAGGCGTTCGTACACCTCATCGGCCAGAACCCAGGTGCCGGTGCGGCGGCAATGGGCAAGGATGGTGGCCTGTTCCTCTTGCGTGAGTGTCCAGCCCGTGGGGTTGTTGGGCGCATTGACGACAAGCACGCGCGTGGCGGGCGTGATCGCTGCCAGCAGGGCTGTCATGTCCAGGCGCCACGCGCCCTGTGCGTCTGCCGTCAGCGGCACCGTGCGCACCTGCGCGCCCAGAATGCGCGGCTGCGCCACCAGGTTGGGCCACACGGGGGTGACCAGCACCACCTCGTCGCCTGCGTCCAACAGCGCCTGCATGGCCACCATGAGGCCATTCACCCCGCCCGACGTGACTGCGACGCGGTCGAACCATGCGTCGGTGCCCGCCTGCGGGTGCAGGCCATGCATGTAGCCGGCGATGGCGTGGCGCAGCTCAGGCAGGCCCAGGTTGTGCGCGTAAAACGTCTCGCCGCGCTGCAGCGATGCAATGGCCGCCTCGCGGATGAAATCCGGCGTGACCTCATCGCTCTCGCCAAACCAGAACTTCAGCACATCGCTGCGCCCCAGGCCCTCGTTGGCCACCTCGCGGATGCGGGACTCTTCCAGGCTTTCGACCACGGCTCTCATGCCATCTCCTTGGTTTTCAATCGGCACAGCATGTTACGGGTGAGGGCAGGGTGGCGCGGGCTTGACGGCACGAAAAATCATGCGGGTGTGCGAGGGGTGGGTTTTTGCATGGCATTGACCCTCAGCATCAATGCCAATGGCCGGTGTTCAGTGCTTCTGATCTGCCGCAACGGACGGTGTGTGCGGGATTCGGCCCGGGGGCGCGGCGCATTCGGCGCTTCGTTCGGGGAGTGCTGCGGCGCAGGGCCCACGGCTGCCCGCCGAGACATGTGGGAATGCGCCGAGGCATCAAGGCGCCACATAGTGATGTTCAATGAATTAAATCAAATCAATTAATTGGATTGATGCGTCTGCAAAGCCTAAACTTGCTTCCGTTCTGTTCCATAACCACGTAAAGTAAGCATCCATGTCCCTGATCAACACTCAAGTCCAGCACGTCAAGACCACCGCGTTCGTCAACCGCAATGGCAAGGGCGAGTTCATCGAGCTGACCGAAGCCAACCTCAAGGGCAAGTGGTCCGTGCTGATCTTCATGCCGGCTGCGTTCACCTTCAACTGCCCTACCGAAATCGAAGACGCTGCCGACAACTATGCTGCCTTCCAGGCCGCTGGTGCCGAGGTCTACATCGTGACCACCGACACGCACTTCTCGCACAAGGTGTGGCACGAAACGTCCGACGCCGTGGGCAAGGCCAAGTTCCCGCTGGTGGGCGACCCCACGCACCAGCTGACCAACGCTTTTGGTGTGCACATTCCCGAAGAGGGGCTGTCGCTGCGCGGCACGTTTGTGGTCAACCCCGATGGCGTGATCAAGACGATGGAGGTGCACTCCAACGAAATCGCCCGCGACGTGTCGGAAACCCTGCGCAAGCTCAAGGCGGCCCAGTTCACGGCGGCCAACCCTGGCCAGGACTGCCCCGCCAAGGGGCAGGACGGCGCCAAGACCCTGACTCCTTCGCTGGACCTGGTCGGAAAGATCTGAGCGGCGCCGCGCGACTGCTGAGCGCGGCAGCACCGGGCGGTGCTGCCAGCTCCCGGGCCGGACAGGGCCATGGCACGTGTGTGCCATGCCGTCCGGCTTTTTTTCGCCCGTCATCCGGGCGCTCGGTGCACCGGGCTTGATCTGCAGCACAACGGCTGCCGGCCCCATGCGTCACCATTGCCACTGAACAAGGAAGCCACCATGCTCGACGACCAACTCAAATCGCAACTCTCTGCCTACCTCGAACGCGTGCGGCAGCCATTTGAACTGGTGGCTTCGCTGGACGACAGTGAGACGGCCCGCGACATGCGCGAGCTGCTCGCAACCATCCAGTCGCTGCGCGCCGACAAGATCACGCTGCGCACCGACGGTAACCATGCCCGCAAGCCGTCCTTCAGCCTGCAGCGTGTGGGGGCCACCAACAGCCTGCGCTTTGCTGGCTTGCCGCTGGGCCACGAGTTCACCTCCCTGGTACTGGCCCTGCTGTGGACGGGGGGCCACCCGCCCAAGGTCGAACAGGACGTGATTGATGCGATCAAGGCGCTGGACGGCGACTTCAACTTCGAGGTCTTCATGAGCCTGACCTGCCACAACTGCCCGGACGTGGTGCAGGCCTTGTCGCTCATGGCGGTTCTCAATCCCAGGGTGAAGACCACCGTGATTGAAGGCGGCGCCTTCCAGCAGGAGGTGACCGAGCGCGAGATCATGGCCGTACCGATGGTGTTCCTCAACGGTCAGGTGTTCGGCTCGGGTCGCATGACCATCGAGGAAATCGTGGCCAAGCTGGACTCCGGCTCTGCCGCCCGCGAAGCCGCCAAGCTGTCGGCCAAGGACCCGTACGACGTGCTCATCGTCGGTGGTGGCCCCGCGGGTGCGGCGGCGGCGGTGTACGCCGCCCGCAAGGGCATCCGCGTGGGCGTGGCCGCCGAGCGCTTTGGCGGCCAGGTCAACGACACGCTGGCGATTGAGAACTACATCTCGGTGCAGGAAACCGATGGCGCCAAATTTGCCGCCGCACTGGAGGCGCAGACCCGCTCTTACGGCGTGGACATCATGAACCTGCAGCGTGCCGACCAGATCATTCCAGCCACCCAGCCCGGCGGCCTGACAGAGGTCGTGCTGGCCAATGGCGGCTCGCTCAAGGCCAAGACCGTGATCCTGTCGACCGGCGCGCGCTGGCGCAATGTGAACGTGCCCGGCGAAGCCGAGTACAGGAACAAGGGCGTGGCCTACTGCCCGCACTGCGACGGCCCGCTGTTCAAGGGCAAGCGCACGGCGGTGATCGGCGGCGGTAACTCGGGTGTCGAGGCTGCCATCGACCTGGCGGGCGTGGTGGCCCACGTCACGCTGATCGAGTTTGCCGACCAGCTCAAGGCCGACGCAGTGCTGGTCAACAAGCTCAAGAGCCTGTCCAACGTGACCATCCACACCAGCGCGCAGACCACCGAGATCACCGGCGCGGACGGCAAGGTCAACGGTTTGAAGTACAAGGACCGCGCCACGGGCGTGGAGCACCTGGTGCCGCTGGAGGGCGTGTTCGTGCAGATCGGTCTGGTGCCCAACACCGAATGGCTCAAGGGCACGGTGGAGCTGAGCAAGTTTGGCGAGATCGTGGTGGACGCCAAGGGCCATACCAATGTGCCCGGCGTGTTTGCCGCTGGCGACTGCACCACGGTGCCTTACAAGCAGATCGTTATTGCGGCAGGCGACGGTGCCAAGGCAGCGCTCAGCGCGTTCGACCACCTGATCCGCCAGCCCGCAGCGTCCGTGGCCTCGGCAGCGGCGCCTGCCCTGGAGCGGGTGGCGGTTGCCGTCTGATCAGGTATTTTTGGCCAGTTGTGCCCGTGTTTATTAGTCTATTTGCTATTTAAATAATAGCAGCACGGGGCGTATGTACGGGGGTGCCGCCATTTGCGCTTTGGCGGCAGCCTACCTGCCCGGGCTGTCGTAGACGCAGCGAAACCCGATGTACACCACGTAAAAGTCGGCGGGCTTCCACTGCATGGCACTGGCGCGCATTTGTTCCGGGCCGTACCACCACGAACCACCGGCGGTCAGGGCCTTGTCTGCTTGCCGGTCGGCCAGCCATTCCCAGGCGTTGGCACCCATGTCGTACAGGCCATTCACGCCGCGTTTCGTGGTGGCCGTGGGTGCCAGACGGGGCCAGGGGTCGTTGCCCTTGGTGTTGGCGCCCGCAGGCGTGTCGCCGGTGGGGAAGGGGTAGGTTTGGCCCACTTTGAAGCCATCGGCCACGCCCGGGCCCTGCTCGGTGTATGCGGCCAGCGTCCATTCGGATCGCGTGGGCAGGCGGCCGCCCGCGTGGCGGCAAAAGTCGCTGGCCTCCTGCCAGCTCACATGCACCGCAGGCCACTGCGGGCTGGCGGGTGTCTCACCGAAGGGCTGGCGAAACGTCCAGCCTGGGCGGCGCTCCCAGCCGTGGCCCCATTCGTAGCCGCCGCCTTCGCGCTCGGCAGCGGTGGTGCGGCCCGTGGCGCGCACAAACTCGTCAAACCGGGCAATGCTGACCTCGCTGCGGTCCATGGCAAACCCGGGAAGGGC
>JBKCTS010000001.1:0-9962 GCA_046318695.1 Acidovorax sp. | reverse complement strand
TTATTACGCCGTCAAGAATCCCAATACAGGAGAAGAAATCTGGCCGAAGCGAACACGCGTTTGGGCGTTTGATCGAAAGGCGCATGAGCGCCATATCGCCGAGAACATGATCTATTGGGGGAAAAATGGAACCAATAGCACTCCGCGCCTGAAGAAGTTCAAAGAGAATCTTCGATCAGTTGGAAGAGTCGCCGCCACGATTTGGCTTCATGAAGAGGTGGGCCATAACCAGGACGCCAAACGGGAGCAGTTGGCGCTCAATTCCCATTCTCCGTTTACCACGCCAAAACCAGAGAAGTTGCTGCTTCGTATCTTGGAAATCGCCACCAACCCCGGCGACCTCGTCCTAGACTCCTTCGCCGGCTCCGGCACCACCGGCGCAGTCGCCCACAAAATGGGTCGCCGCTGGATCATGGTGGAGCTGGGCGAGCACTGCCACACGCACATCGTTCCGCGCCTGCAAAAAGTCATAGCCGGGCAAGACCCCGGCGGTGTGACGCAGGCCACCGGCTGGCAGGGCGGCGGTGGTTTTCGCTACTACACACTGGCCCCCACGCTGCTGGCCACCGACCGCTGGGGCAACCTGGTCATCAACCCCGAATACGACGCGGCCATGCTGTCGGCGGCCATGTGCAAGCTGGAGGGCTTTGCCTACGCGCCGTCTGAAACGCTGTGGTGGCAGCACGGGCGCAGCAGCGAATCGGACTTCATTTACGTCACCACCCAGACCCTGAGCGCCGAGCAGCTCGATGCCCTGGCCGACGAGGTGGGGCCCGGGCGCAGCCTGCTGGTGTGCTGCGGTGCCTACCGGGGCGTGACGGCAGCGCAGGCCGCGCAGCGCTGGCCTGGCTTGACCATCAAGAAAATTCCCAAAATGGTGAAAGACCGCTGCGAGTGGGGCCACGATGACTACAGCCTGAACGTGGCCAACCTGCCCATGGCACAAAAGAAGCCCACAGAGCCTGCGCAGGATGATCTGTTTGCTGGGGGTGGGGCATGACCATGCCAGCCGCCCAGCCCAAAATCATCATCATTGCCGGGCCGAACGGGGCTGGCAAAACCACGTTTGCGCGTGAATTTTTGCCCAATGAAGCGGCGTGCCCCACGTTTGTGAATGCAGATCTGATTGCCGCTGGCTTGTCACCTTTCGCCCCGGAGCAGGCCGCCATTCAGGCCGGGCGGCTGATGCTGCAGGCGATTGCGCAGCACGTGGCTCGGCGTGAGAGTTTTGCTTTTGAGACCACGCTGTCGGGTCGGGCGTATGCACGGCAGATTCCGCAGTGGCGGCAGGCAGGGTATGTGGTGGAGCTGTTTTTCTTGAGTCTGCCGAATGCCGATATGGCAGTGCAGCGCGTGGCGGAGCGGGTGCGCCAAGGTGGGCACCATATTCCGGAAGACACTATTCGCCGCCGCTTTGCAGCGGGGCTGGAGCTGTTGCGCACGGTGTACCAGCCCTTGGTAGACCAGTGGGCGGTGTATGACAACGCGGGCGACGAGCCCCAACTGATGGACTGGAGCGCAAAGTCATGACGAAACCTCAGCCAGCCAATGAGCCGATTGCAAGCCATGGGCCAAGCCCTGCGGGCACGAATGCGGATTTCCAAGGCGCGCAAGCCGCCATACGCCGTGCTGCGCAGCGTGCGCGCCAGGTGGCCCAACAGACGGGCACGGACCTGATCGTTGCGCGCGGGGGGCAGGTGGTGCGTTTGTCGCCTGGCAATAGTGCCTCGACGCAATAGCACTGCCACTGAAAAAACAAACTCAAGGGATACCCAGAATGGGGCAACGTGAAGTCAATGCCATTACCGGCCGCCTGAGCCTGCGGGCTCCACAAGCCGAGTCGCTCAAGCGGCTTGCTACCGCGCTGGAGGCCAGCCCGCTCATGCTCAAGCATGACCGCGACGGCGCAGAGGTGGCCGAGGTGCTGAAGGTGCTGCAAGGGCAATTTGCCACGTTGCAAGACTTTGAACGCGACTTTCCTTCGCTGTGTTTTGCGCTGGCCACGGGCGTGGGCAAAACGCGGTTGATGGGCGCTTTCATCAGCTACCTGTATGCGGCGCACGGCATCAAGCACTTTTTTGTGCTGGCTCCCAACCTGACGATTTACGACAAGCTGATTGGTGACTTCACCCCCAACACGCCCAAGTACGTGTTCAAGGGCATTGCCGAGTTTGCGGCCTACCCGCCCGAGATCATCACTGGTGACAACTACGAGGAGCGGGCCCAGGCGCTGGGCGATTTGCTCTCGCCGGTGACGATCAATATTTTCAACATCGCGAAGATCACGTCCGAGGTGCGCGGGGGCAAGGCACCGCGCATCAAGCGGCTGTCTGAATACATCGGCCAAAGCTACTTTGACTACCTGGCCAGCCTGCCCGACCTGGTGCTGCTGATGGACGAGTCGCACCGCTACCGCGCCACGGCGGGCCTGCGCGCCATCAACGACCTGAAACCCGTGCTGGGCCTGGAGCTGACGGCCACGCCGTTTGTGGAGACCACCAAGGGGCCGGTGCCCTTCAAGAACGTGGTGATGGATTACCCGCTGGCCCGTGCCATGGATGACGGCTTTGTAAAAGAGCCTGCGGTGGTGACCCAGCGCAACTTTGACGCCAAGACCCTGCCGCCCGAAGAGCTGGAGCGCGTGAAGCTGCAAGACGGCGTGCGCATGCACGAGGCCACCAAGGTGGAGCTCAAGACCTATGCCCGCACCTACGGCATGAAAGAGGTCAAGCCCTTCATGCTGGTGATTGCGCGGGACATCACGCACGCCTCGGCCCTGTTGGCGCATTTGCAGTCGGACGAGTTTTTTGCCGGGCGCTACCGCAACAAGGTGATCCAGGTGGACAGCAGCAAAACCGGCGCGGAAGAGGAAGAGATGGTGCGCAAGCTGCTGGCGGTGGAGAGTGTGGACGAGCCCACCGAAATCGTCATCCACGTGAATATGCTCAAAGAGGGCTGGGATGTGACCAACCTCTACACCATCGTTCCGCTGCGCGCCGCCAATGCGCGCACACTGGTGGAGCAGTCCATAGGCCGGGGCTTGCGCCTGCCGTATGGCAAGCGCACGGGGGTGGATGCTGTGGACCGCCTCAGCATCATTGCGCACGACCGGTTTCAGGAAATCATTGACGACGCCAGCAAGGCCGATTCACCCATCCGCCTGAAGACCTTTTTGCTGGACGCCCCCGAGGATGGCGACGGCCCGCCGCAGAGTGTGACCGTGGCCCCGAGCCTGTCGCAGGCGCTGGGGTTGGCAGATGGTGCAGCGCAGGTGGGCTCTGTGGTGAGTTCTGTGGGCGGCCACGCAGTGGGCAATGCAGCGAGCCATGTGGCGGTTGGTGCCGCCCAGCCCTTGCCGGGTAGCACGGCTCCCGCCCCGTTGTTTGCCACTGAGCGCGAGCGCCAGGCCGCAGCGGTGGTGATGGAGGTGCTGGGCACCTACGAAGCCAGGCCAGAGCAAGCCCCCACCCGCCAGGCCTTGCTGAACACCGATCTGCAAGCCCGCATTGCCGAGGCGGTGCGCGAAAAACTGCCGCCCGCGCAGGCAGACCTGGCGCTGGCCCAAGCGCCTGCCGCCGAGCTGGACCTGCAGGCCGTGGTGCGCCGCACGGTAGAGGCGGTGGTGCAAAAGACCATCGATATTCCGCGCATTGTGGTGACCCCCAAGGGCGAGGTGCGCAGCGGCTTCAAGCCCTTTGCGTTGGATGTGAGTGGCTTGCACCTGCAGCCCAAGGACCGCTCTCTGGTGGGGCAGAACCTGGGAAACCGCCAGCAGTTCACCTTGTCAGCGCAAAGCGGTGGCACGCAGCGCAGGCCCGAGGACTACATCGTGCACGCGCTGATCGACTACGACGACATTGATTACAACACCCAGGCCGGCCTGCTGTATGACCTGGCGGGGCAGGTGGTGGCGCACCTGCGCAGCTACCTCAAGGACGAGGACGAGGTGCGCAATGTGCTGGACCTGGACCGCCAGCTGATTGCCCGCAACGTTTATGCGCAGATGCACGCGCATTTTGAGGAGTCCGCCTCGGAGGGCTACACCGTGGACGTGCGGCGCGGTTTTACGGCCTTGAAGGCACCGACCTACACCGTGGGCGCTGGCCAGGTGGTGCGCGACTACCGCGAAACGCCTGAAGACCTGGGGCGCATCAAGCAGATGGTGTTTGGCGGATTCAGCCGCTGCCTGTACCCGCTGCAAAAGTTTGACTCAGACACCGAGCGCAAGTTTGCGGTGCTGCTGGAACGCGATGCTGACAAGTGGCTCAAGCCTGCCAAGGGCCAGTTTCAGATGTTCTACAAGCTGGGAGCCGAGCAGCCGGAATACGTGCCCGACTTTGTGGCCGAGACGGCGCACCATGTGCTGATGGTGGAGACCAAGGCCGGCAAAGAAATGGAGAGCACGGAGGTAAAGGCCAAGGCGCAGGCGGGGGCGCTGTGGTGCAAGAACGCGACAGACCACACCCGGGCCGTGGGCGGCAAGCCCTGGAAGTACCTGCTGGTGTCCCATGAGCAGGTCACGGCGGACAAAACGCTGAACGACTTTCTGCGCTTTGAGGTGGCGGTTGGCTGAGCCGGGCTGGGCAGTGTAAGGCTCAGGTTTTGAAGAAGCATTGCGGGGTGTGGCTGCGTGGGTAGTCACTAATCGGGCTTAAAGACAAAACGCAACCTTCAACCGCGTTGCCGGTTTTGTAGCCACTGGGGGTAGACCTGTAGTGCCATCGGGCGACCGTGCAGGTAGCCCTGTATTTCATCGCAACCCATGTCTCTCAGTACATCGTGCTGGTGTTGTTCTTCAACGCCCTCGGCAATCACCCGCAAGTCCAAGCGGTGGGAGAGGTCGATGACGGCACCGGCTATGGCCCTGTCCTGGCTGTCGCGGTGCAGGTTTCGAACAAATGATTGATCGATCTTGAGAACATCCAGAGGAAAGCGCTTGAGGTACGACAAGCTCGAATACCCCGTGCCAAAGTCATCGAGCGATAACTTGACGCCTAGGGATTTGAACTCGCCCAGAAGCCGGATGGTTTTTTCTACATCCACCATGGCCGTGCCTTCGGTGATTTCAAGCTCGAGCTTACGCGGATTCATGCCTGATTCATCCAGGGCTGTTCGGACCGTGTTCAGGATGCCGGGGTCCATGAATTGGCGCATGGACAGGTTGACACCCACGCGCAGTGGCAAGTTTGAACCCAGAATGTTCTGCAGAGTCAACAAGTCAGTGCAGGCCTGTTTCAAAATCCAGGCTCCCATGGGGATGATCTGGCCATTGTCTTCCGCCATTGGGATGAAGCGGGCCGGTGAAACCAGACCATGGGTAGGGTGCTCCCAACGGATCAAGGCCTCGAAACCCACCACCTGACAGGTTTTGGCATCGATCTGCGGTTGGTAATGAGAGCGAAGCTCGGAGTTTTCAACCGCACGATGTAGGTCATTGTGCAAACGCAGCGATGAATCCAGTCGGTTGCTGCTTTCCGGCTGAATGTGGGTCACCTTTTCTCCCGCCTGGCCCCGCGCGTCTACCAAGGCCAAGTCCAGAAGGCCCAAGGCATTTCTGGGGTTGATACCACTGGCGCGGGTCAGGTCCAGGCTGGCCATGGACACCACTGGGTAGTGGGCATCATTGGCAGCCTTCAGGGGCAGGGACAGGCTGCTGATTAGCTTGTGGGAGACTTCGTCCAGATCTGGTAAGTCAGCTGCGTCTTCCACCAGCACGGCAAAGCGGTCATCGCCGATTCGTCCCAGGCTGTAGCGTCCGGTGAGGGAATGCCCCGAATCCCGCCACACCTGAACCAACCGGTCAGACATGCATTTGATACAAGTGTCGAAAAGTTCAGGCGCAATGACCTGTGCCATGTGCGTCAGGTTATCGACGCTTACGCCCCACAGCCTCGCTTGGGCAGACGCCGGGTTGTTCCAGCAGTTCTCCAACAGCAACAAGAAGTGCGCCCGGTTGGCCAGATCGGTGACCGGGTCGAAGTGCATCAAACGGTGCGTTTGAGAAGCCAGCCGACTGGCTGATTCACGTTGGAGCAGGGATTTTTCCAACCGGGCCCGGATACTTTCGAGAAGCTCATCACGCTGAAAGGGTTTGACGATGTAGTCATCGGCACCGAGATTCATTCCAGCACGCACGTCTTGTCGGTCTGCCAGTGCAGTGAGCAAGATGACGGGGATGTGCGCAGTGTGTGCATTGGCGCGGATGGACTGAACCAGCTGGTGCCCCGTCATCTCCGGCATCATGACGTCACTCAACACCAAATCAGGCTGGTGTTGCTGAACCAGCTCCCAAGCTTGGCGGCCGTTGGGAGCAGCCCAAGCCTCGTAACCTTCCAGTCGCAGCAGCCGCAGGATGTTATTGCGGATGTCCGCCTCATCTTCGGCAATGACGAGTTTTTGATTCATGGACGGTTGGGGGGAAGGTGAAGTTCAAGCAATCGGCCGATTTCTGCGAGGTTGAACGGTTTGACTACGTAGGCTGAGGCACCTTGGGACAAAGCAGACTTAAGGCGTTCTATTTCAGCACTGGCCGAAAGAATCACGAACGGAATGGAGCGGGTTTTTTCGTTCGACTGCAATCGGACGAGAAGGGACAGTCCATCCATACGGGGCATCACCACATCGCAGAAGATCATGTCAGGGAGATGCTCTTCGATTTGTATCAATGCTTCCTGGCCGTTATGGGCTTTGATGACGTCATGACCCTGGAACCGGAGGAACTTGCCCAGGTTCTCCAAGATCAGCGGTTCGTCATCAATGACCAGGATGCTTGCCATGTTGCTCCCCTTAGAGTCGGACTTCAAACCGGGTCCCGCGCCCCTGCTCGCTAGTCACCTCGATCTTGCCTCCATGGGTCTCCACTGATCTTTTCACGATTGCCAGGCCAAGTCCAGTTCCGGCAATGTCTTCCACATTGCTCGCCCGATGGAACGTCTGGAACAGGTGCCCCATCTCGCCGGCTGGAATGCCGATACCTTGGTCGCTGACCTCAAAGGCCCACTTCTTATCTACCTGTCTGACAATAAATTTGACTGATCCGCCTTGGGGCGAGTACTTGATGGCATTGGACAGCAAGTTGCCAAATATGTGCCGAAGAAGTTTTTCGTCCAACACCGCCATTTCCTGCTGGCCTGCTTGCCAGTCCAGTACCAGTTGGCACGCGGTGTGCGGGTATTGTTTGTGGGCTTCCTGAACCAGGTGCTGGCACAACAGCCGCAGGTTGATCTGGCTGGGCTTGCACTCGAGCAACTGCTCTTCTGATTTGCCAATCAACAAAATGCGCTCAAGCATGTTGGTCATGCGCTGAACGCTGGCCTCAATGGTCTGCAAGGTCTCGACCTGTTCGTCGGGTTGCATTCGGCTGCCGTAGTGGCGCAGCAGTTCGGCCGAGGAGAGGATGGAAGCCAGGGGCGTACGGAATTCATGGCTGGTCATGGCCACAAAACGTGAGCGAAGCTGGTTCAGCTCAATTTGCTGGACCAAAGCCTGTCGCGTGTCTTCTTCCGCCTGCTTGCGCTCGGTGATGTCGAGAAAGGACCAGACGATGCCTGAGTCCGGGTCGCGTTCTTTCAGGCAACTGCCGGCCATGTGCACCCAAAACGAGGAGCCGTCCTTTCGGGTGAGCTTTCTCTCGACTACATACATGCCTGTTGCCCTTAGTGATTCGCGGCTAACCCGACCGAACTCCTGCCATTCTTCCTTGGTCTCATACAAGTATTCGCTGGATCGACCGATCAACTCTTCGGGGGCGTAACCGAGCATGCTGGCGTACTTGCCGTTGACCCACCCATGGCGCCGACCCACGGAAAACACCATGCCGACCAGGGTATTGCTTAATATGGCCTCACGCTCCTTGGAAGACATTTCCAGCTGGGCTTCAAGTTCCTTGCGCCGGGAAATGTCTTGCAAGACCCAGACTGTTCCCTGACTCAGGTCCCTGGGTCTCACGGCGTTACCGGACATGTTGACCCAAATCTTGCGACCGTCAAACCGCTTGAGCTGGATTTCGGTCTGGAAGGATTCCCCGGCCTGAATGGCCCTGACCGCTTGTCCGCCTACGGCCAGGTATTGCTCCCGGTTCTGGTAGATGGATTCAATGCTTCGCAAGCCGTCATTGGGAAGGGCGCCGAACAAGCCGAGCATGGCCCGGTTGCACCATATGAAGCGACCGTCATGGGTCAGGAAGGCAATGCCAACGACCGAGGTTTCCAGAATGATCTCGCGTTCTTCGAGGGTCTCCTTGAATTTGCGTTCCAGATCCTTGCGCTCGGTAACGTCCGAGAAGAATGTGAGGGTGGCCAACTCTCCATTCCAGGGCACGATGGTGACGCCGATATCCAGCCAGCGCACCTTGTTGCCGGGGAGCAGCAGACGGATTTCATAGCGGCTGGGAACCGGCTCACCACGCAGCCGCTTTTGCCGGCGTTCGTCCACCATGGCTCTATCGTCCGGGTGGATGCGGTGCAAGTACCCTTTGGCGAGCATTTCTTCCAGAGGCATTTCCACCAGGTCTGCGGCCTGCTGGTTGGCAAAGACGAAATCGGTGCCCCGAACCACCACCATGCCCTCTCCAACGTGCTCAACCACCGCCCGGTAGCGCTCCTCCGAGCGATGGAGGGCTTCCATGGCTTGCCGCCGCTCGGTAATGTCCGAGAAAAAGGTCATGGTGCCGTAACGGCCTTCCCACAAGGCGGTTGATGACCTTGTGCCCACCCATTTTTGCTTGCCATTGGCCAGACGGAGGCGGAATTCCGTCTCTGCCACCAGATCTTCGCCTTGTTCACGCCGCCCCAGTCGCTGAGCGACGGAAGGCCAATCATCGGGGTGCACGATATCCCGGATGACCAGTGTCTTCATTTCCTCCGTCTCAAGCTCCAGGATCTGGCGAGCTTGCCGGTTGAAAAACACCAGGCGGGTACCCTGAATCACCATCAGGCCCTCCCCCAGATGCTCAATGACGGCGTCAAATCGGCGGCTGATATCCAGCAGTTTTGCCAAGTTGGCGTGAGCGACGTCCGCAGACTGCGGACCGGGTGATCCGGACATAGGCGCTGGGGCTTCGTTCTGGATGCTCATTGCACGCCGACCTCAATAATTGTTGGGTGGGATAACTATGGCACACCCACTCGCCTTTCAAAAGATCAAGCCCGGATTTTTCGGTCTCCGTGCTATCGATCGAGCGACAAATCGCCCACATGCTTTCGCCTGCACAGCGCTGTCACCCCAAAGGTGAGGCTGCAGAAACAACCCAAGGCCCGAGTCCACGTGGTGTGCGGCAAGATTACAAGCGGTCAACTGCCGGTTTTAGGTTAAGGACATCGGAGCCACGGTTTCCTTCATCGCCCGCTACCGCCAGTAAGCCACGGGGGGCATGGATGACAGCCTGCACCTCCACCAGGCAGTCATAAAACGTGGGCGCGCGGCCCAGGTCGGTGAGGGCCTGGCTGGTCAGCTCGTTCACGTTGGTGCCGTTCAGGCCCAGCTTGCGCCACCAGATGCCCAGGCCGTTGACCACGCCGGGCCGCGCGCGGCGCGACACGGTGGCGTGGCACAGGTAGCTGCCCCGGTCGTTGAACACGCGCACCACGGTGTCGTTGGCAATGCCGCGTGCTTCGGCGTCTTCGGGATGGATCTCCAGCACCGGGCGGCCTTCGATGCTGCGCAGGCTTTGCACGTTCACAAAGGTGGAGTTCAAAAAATTGCGTGCGGGCGGCGAAATCATGGCCAGCGGGTAGCGGGCGTCGGTGCCTTGTAGCTCGTAATTGGGCAGGTGGTCGGGCAGGCCGTCCAGGCCCTGCGCGGCCAGGCGGGCGCTGTAGAACTCGCAGCGCCCCGAGGCGGTGGGGAAGTGGCCTTCAGCAAACGGCGCGTCGGGGATGTCCAGCGTGGCAAAGCCCTGCGATTGAAGCAGCGCGTAGTCCACGCCGCTGCCAAAGGCCTGGCGGCACAGGGCTTCGTCGCTG